>JBDSSR010000001.1:0-6292 GCA_039928675.1 Sphingomicrobium sp.
TCGTCGGTCTGGGGGCGGAAAAAACTGATGCTGATCCGCCGTCCGAAGATGTCATCGCCGCGCAGCCGAAGTTCGGCGTCGGCGTCTCCAGGCAGCGAATCGCGAAGTTCGTTGAGCTTGCCGATCAAATCGTCGATCGAGCAATGGTCCGCGATCTCGATATAATCCTTGACGCGCCTCGTCATCTGCACCCTCCCCATCTCCCGGGCAGTTGAATAGCTTTGGCGCGAATCGTCGCGCAATGTTGTGGGCCCGACTTATCCCCAGGGAAGTTTGATTGTCGTGGTCAGCAGGGGCCGCAGGCAGCTTGGTCAACAGAGGGTTATTCAATTGCAATCCCAACCCGTCGTCGAACTCCGCCAGGGCGCGCTCCGGCTGGAAATTACACCTGCTGTCGGCGGCGCGATTTCCGCCTTCGAATGGATCGGACAAGGCGAACGGCGGCCGATCCTTCGCCAATGCCCGACGCCGCTGGTCAAGGTGCTCGACGCCGCCTGCTTCCCGCTCGTCCCCTTCGTCAATCGCATTCGCGGCGGCACCTTCGCCTTTGGCGGGCGTCAGGTTCGGATCGCGCCCAACATGGCCGGCGACCCCAGCCCGCTTCACGGGCAGGGCTGGCTCAATCCGTGGCAGGTGCGAAACGCGGACAGTTCGCGTGCACTTCTCGGCTTCGATCATCAGGCGGGCGAATGGCCATGGTCGTATGAGGCGCGCCAGGAATTTTCACTCGACCAGGGCGGACTGTCGATCGCAATGAGCTGTCGCAACACGAGCAGCGAGCCAATGCCGTGCGGGCTTGGCCAGCACCCCTATTTTCCGTGCGGCTCGGAAACCCGGATCGACACCAGGGTCGAGGACGTCTGGACCATCGACGAACATGTGCTTCCGGTCGCCAGGACTCCCGCCCAAGGCCGTTTCGACCTTAACGACCGTCTCTCCTGCGGACAGGACCTCGACCATGGCTTCGGCGGGTGGAGCGGGAAAGCCCGGCTTGGCGATCCCGCGTGGCCCTACCGGGTCGAACTGTCCTCGAACGACGCGCACTTCTTCCAGCTCTATTCGCCCGCTTCCGGCGGAATTTTCGTCGCCGAGCCGGTGACTCACGCCAATGCAGCACTCAACGCTCCCCAATCCGAATGGGGCGAGCTTGGTCTGCGGGTGCTTGAGCCGGGCGAAGAGATGGCAATCGCGATCCGGCTGGACGTGCTTCCGATTTAGCTTGCGGCTCCGGTTGAAGCTTGGCCAACCCGTCTCTATAGCCCGCCGTCTTGCCGCTTTACGGAGACGTGGGTGAGTGGCTGAAACCAGCGGTTTGCTAAACCGCCGTAGGGGGATTACTCCTACCGAGGGTTCGAATCCCTCCGTCTCCGCCAATAGGATGCGACCGGCGCAGGGCGCGCCGCTTGCCCGATCCGCAACGGTCATTATTGATAGCGTCAACAGGGGGGAGGGGCCATGCGTTTGCATTTGCGCTCGGGTTTGCATCGCGTCGCGATGGCGATTGCCGCAATGCTGTCGATTGGTATCGCGTCGGCTTGCCAGGCGAGCGCCTACAAGCATTTCCGGGCTGCGATCTACATCACCGTTGGCGACACCAAAAAGCTCGCCGACCCGGCGACCTTCAATCGTCAATTTGCGCGCGTCTCCTCGCAGCTCGATTTCGACAAGGTCTATATCGAAGCCTACCGCGACCGGAAGTTCGCGACCGACGCCGAGCTTGATACGGTCAAGCGCGCATTCGCGGCCAAAGGCATCCAGACCTCGGGCGGGATCACGCTTGCCGCCGGCGGCTCGGGCGGACAGTTCGGGACCTTCGACTATGAAAGCCCGACCGACCGTGCCGAATGCGAGCGCGCGGTTCGACTGATCTCGCGCCATTTCGACGAAGTGGTTCTCGACGACTTCTTCTTCTACAATTCCAAAAGCGATGCGGACATTGCCGCCAGGGGCGAGCGCAGCTGGACCGACTATCGCATCGCCAAGATGCACGAGGTCAGCCGCGATCTGGTGCTTGGCCCCGCGCACCAGGAAAATCCGCGCGTTCGAGTGATCATCAAATACCCCAATTGGTACGAACATTTTCACGGCACCGGGTTCGACCTCGCCGATGAAGCTCAGATGTTCGACGCGATCTACACCGGCACCGAAACCCGCGACCCGGAAATCACCGACCAGCTGCTCCAGCAGTATGAAAGCTACAACATCGTTCGCTATTTTTCGAACATTCGCCCCGGCGCCAATCTGGGCGCGTGGGTCGACACCTATGACATCCGCTCGATCGACCGATACCCCGAGCAATTGTGGGACGGATTGTTCGCCAAGGCCCCCGAACAGACCCTGTTCGAATGGGGCGCAATGGCAAGCGACAAGCCGGCCATCGCCGGCACCCGGCCGTGGGCCGGACAGGCGACGTCGTTCCACTGGCCGGCGGGAGCAGGCGGCTGGGCTAGCGCCGCTAATCAGGCGTTGCACACCGCCGACGCAGTGCTTGGCGAGCTTGGCAATCCGGTCGGAGTTGCAAGTTACCGGCCGGCGCATGCCAGCGGCGAGGACTTCCTCCACAATTACATCGGCAACCTTGGAGTGCCGATCGAACTCTACCCCGCTTATCCGGCCCAGGCGCACACTGTGCTTCTGACGCAGGCCGCGGCGACCGACCCGGGGATCATCGCCAAGATCGAGGCCAGCCTTCAGGCCGGAGCCAATATCATCGTCACCTCGGGGTTCGTCGAGGCGACGCAGGGCCGGGGTTTCGAGCAGCTCGCCGAATGGAAAATGACCGGCCGCACCATCGCCGTCGACCGCTATTTCGACGGCTTTGGCGCTGGCGCCGGGACCGAGCTGAAGGACCCGGCCAAGGCCCGGCCGGTGCTGTTTCCGGAAGTCCGCTTCTACACCAACGACAGCTGGGGAATCATTCGCGGAGTGGCCGCCAAAAAGGGCTTCCCGATCGCGGTCATGGATCATTATTCGAAGGGCACTTTGTACTTGTGGAACATGCCGGAGAATTTCGGCGATTTGTATAATCTGCCCCAGCCGATGATCACCCGGCTCAAGCAATATCTGTTTGCCGACCTGCCCGTCAGCATCGACGCGCCCGACCATGTTGCGCTGTTCACCTATGACAATGGCGCATTCGTGGTCGAGAATTTCCGCGACGACGCGGCGCCGGTGAGCATCAGGCGCAAGGGCCGGGAGCAGCCCGAGGCGGTGACCATCGCGCCGCACAGCTTTGCCTTGTTCAAGTCCTGAGCGCTGCTTCGATCTCGGCTTCGCGCTGCAGGTTGCGGGCAAGCTGGGCAAGCCCCGCGAGATATTGCGGCGGGCAATCGACGTCGCGATAATTGAGCTGGGCCGCGGCGCGCAAGGTCCACATTGGGTCGACCAGATGGGGCCGTCCGAGCGCCACCAAATCGGCCCGGCCAGCGGCGAGGATCGCATTGACATGGTCGGGCTCGGTAATCGCGCCGACCGCCATCGTCGCCACCCGCGCCTCGTTGCGAATGCGATCGCTGAACGGGGTCTGGAACATCCGCCCGTAGACCGGTTGCGCGCCTTCCCAGGTCTGCCCGGCTGACACGTCGATGAGGTCGGCGCCTTGCCCTGCAAAGGCCTGCCCGATCGCCACTGCATCGGCCGGAGTGACACCCTCGTCACCCGCCCAGTCGCTTGCCGAAATGCGGACCGACATCGGCTTGTCCGAAGGCCAGGCGGAACGCATCGCGGCAAACACTTCAAGCGGAAAGCGAAGGCGGTTTTCGAGGCTTCCGCCATATTCGTCGGTGCGCTTGTTGTGCAGCGGGGTGAGGAACGCCGACAACAGATAACCGTGCGCGGCATGAAGCTCGATCATGTCGAACCCGGCGTCCAGGCCGCGGCGGACAGCGGCGACAAAGTCGTCGCGGACCTGGTCCATGTCGGCGCGGGTCATCGCCTGCGGAACCTGGTTGTCCGGCGACCAGCGGACCTCGCTTGGGGCGATCACCGGCCAATTGCCCGTCTCGAGCGGCACATCATAGCCCTCCCACCCGACTCGCGTGGAGCCCTTTGCGCCCGAATGGCCGAGCTGAAGGCCGAACTTCGCCTTGGAATTGGCGTGGACGAAGTCGACGATCCGCCGCCACGCATCGCGCTGCTCGTCGTTCCACAGCCCGGTGCAGCCCGGACTGATCCGGCCCTGCGCCGAAACGCAGGTCATTTCGGTGAACAGCAGGCCGGCCCCGCCAAGCGCGCGCTCGCCATAATGGACGAGGTGGAAATCGCCGGGGACTCCGTCGACCGCCGAATACATTGCCATCGGCGACACCACGATCCGGTTTTGCAGCGCCATCGCGCGCAAGCGGAACGGGGCGAACATCGGCGGAGCACTGTTGCCCGAGCCTCCCGCGCCCTCCCAGAACCAGCGCTCGACTCCCTCCAGCCACGGTTGATCGCGAAGCCGCAAATTCTCGTGGCTGATCCGCTGCGATCGGGTCAGCAGCGAGTAAGCGAACTGCACCGGCTCGAAATGGGTGTAGCGATCGAGCGTTTCGAACCATTCGGTCGAATTGCGCGCGCTGTTCTGGAGCTTGAGCACTTCAAGGCTGCGTTCGGCCTGATATTCGTCGAGCGCGGCTTCGAGGGTAAGTGCCGGCCGATTGAGGACCTGCGCCAGCTTGATCGCATCCTCGAGTGCCAGCTTGGTCCCCGATCCGACCGAAAAATGTGCACTGTGCGCAGCGTCTCCAAGCAGGATGACCTTGCCGCTCGACCAGTGCGCGCATTTGACGCCGCGAAAGTTGAGCCACGCCGCCGGTCCGGCGAGATGCGCGGCGTTGGACTTGAGCCGATGGCCATCGAGGTAGGCTGCAAAGATACGCTCGCATGCAACAATGCTGTCGTCCTGGCTCATCGTGTCGAAGCCGAGGCCACTCCAGGTCGCCGCCGAACATTCGACGATGAACGTCGAGCAGTCGGGTGCAAAACGATAGGCATGCGCCCAGACCCAGCCGTGATCGGTCTGTTCGAAAGCGAATGTGAACGCGTCGAACAGTTTCGACGTGCCGAGCCACACGAACTTGTTGGCGCGGACGTCGATCTCCACCCCAAAGGCGTCGGGGGTGGAATCGCGGAATATCGAGTTGATCCCGTCAGCAGCGACAATCAGGTCAAAGTCGGCGAGGCGCGCATCGCCAGGATCGCGCTGCGCATCGAAATGCAGCACCACACCGAGCTCGCGCGCTCGATTGTGGAGGATTTCGAGCAGCTGCTTGCGGCCGATGCCGATGAAACCGTGCCCGCCCGAGGTGATCGTGGTTCCTCGAAAATGGACGTCGATATCGTCCCATCGCGCGAACGTCGCGGTGATCGCCGCGGCCGAAACCGGGTCGTTGGCAGTGATGTTGGCGACTGTCAGGTCGGAGAATACGACGCCCCAGCCGAAGGTCACTCCGGGCGGATTGCGCTCGAACAGTTCGATCTGATGCGCCGGGTCGGCAAGCTTCATCGAAATCGCGAAATAGAGGCCGGCGGGACCGCCGCCGATGACCGCGACTTTCATGGCCCCATCCGCGAAACGTCACGGAAGTTCGCACTCGTCGCGCGCGTGGGAGTCCGGGAAAGCGTGAAGACGGAGATCGCGGAACCAGATGCTTGCCGATTGAACCGCATCGGCGCAGCATTGCACAGCAGCGTGGCTGTAGGACAGTGGAAAGTCGCTTGTCGTAGCTGTATTGCCGAGCTAACACTGCCAGCGAAATTCATCAGGGGAAACGTTCATGCGTGCAATCACACTTGCAGCCGCGTTGCTGCTTTCAACGACCGCCGCGAACGCCACTGCCGCTGCTCCGGCTGCTGCTCCGGCCGCGATCACGGCAGACCCGCACGCGCCCAAGGGCAAGCTTCCGGATGGCGCAACGCCGACCGCCTACCGGCTCGATTTCACCGTCCTTCCAGAAGCCGATCGCTTCTCCGGCCATGACGAAATCGACGTCACCCTCAGCCGGCCGGTAACCTCGATCTATCTTCACGGCCGCGACCTTCAAATGACTCGCGCAGTGGCGATGGTCGGCGGTCAGGCGGTTGCTGCAAACTGGGTCCAGGTCGATTCCACCGGCACCGCGCGGCTCGACTTCCCCCGCGAAATTCCGGCGGGCAGCATCACTCTGGCGTTCGACTACACCGCTCCGTTCGGCGATTCGGCGTCGGGCATGTTCCACGTCAAGGTCGCCGACAAATGGTATAGCTGGACGCAGTTCGAAAGCATCGACGCGCGCGCCGCTTATCCGGGCTTCGACGAGCCCGGGTTCAAAAC
>JBDSSR010000002.1:0-16881 GCA_039928675.1 Sphingomicrobium sp.
GCTGGCGCCAGCTATGAAGAGATCGCGCTCGCCGGCGGCGGGATTGCCGCCACGGTCAAGCGCACCGCCGCCGCAAGCGACGGGCAACTGCTCGAGCAGGGTCGGGCGCGACTTCGGGCGTTGATGCACGGTGGCTGCACGACGATCGAAATCAAGTCGGGCTATGGCCTCGATCCAAAAAGCGAGTTGCGCCTCGTCAGACTGGCCAGTGAGCTTGGTCAAGGCGAGGCGGTCCGCGTCGTTCCGACGCTGCTGGCGCTTCACGCAATCCCTGCTGGCCAGCAGGATCGCCGTGCGCACTACATCGGCGAGACGGTCGACAAGTTGATTCCGGCCGCCGCCGAGCAGGGTCTGGCGACAAGCATCGATGCCTATTGCGACACCATCGCGTTCACTCCGCAGGAGGTTGAACGGCTGTTCAAGGCGGCGGCGCACCACGGGCTTCGTGTGCGCCTTCATGCCGAGCAATTGTCCAACCAAAACGGTGCCGCGCTGGCCGCTAGATACCGCGCCTTGTCGGCCGACCATCTTGAACATCTCGACGAGGCCGGAGCCAAGGCGATGGCCACCGCGGGAACCGTCGCTGTGCTTTTGCCCGGAGCCTTTTACGCGCTTCAGGAACAGCGCAAGCCGCCAGTCGCGCTGCTGCGCAAGCACAAGGTGGCGATGGCGGTCGCGACCGATTGCAACCCGGGTACGTCGCCGCTGCTGTCGCCGACGCTTGCAATCAACATGGCCTGCACCCTCTTTGCACTGACGCCCGAGGAAGCCATTGCCGGAATGACGATCAATGCCGCGCGAGCGCTCGGCCTTGCCCACAGCATTGGCAGCATTGCGCCGGGCAAGCAGGCCGACCTGTGCGCGTGGCGCATCGAATCGCTCGCCGAACTGGGCTATTGGATTGGCATGCCCGGCCCGGAGCGCCGGATATTTGGAGGGATCGATGGCTAGGATCGGCGCCGCGATCATCGCCATCATCTGTTGGACCGGACTCGCCATTCAATTCCATTCGAGCTGGTCGAAAAACGGCGACGTCCTGGCTTCGCTGTGGATTCTGCTGCGCTTCTTTACGATCCTCACCAACCTGCTGCTTGCGCTGGTCATGACCCGGCGGGCCCTTGGCGGCGCGCTTTCGCCATTTTTCTTTGGCGGCGTGACGCTGGCGATCCTGCTTGTCGGCGTGGTCTATGTCACTTTGCTGGAGGGCACTCAGCAGCTGAGCGGTTCGGCGCACGTCGCCGACACGCTGGTCCACAAGGTTTCGCCGACCGTCGCCGTGCTTTACTGGCTGTTTTGCGTTTCGCATGGCCGCCTTGCGTGGCGTGCCCCATTTTTGTGGGTGCTCTACCCTCTCGCCTATTTCGGATACGCCCTCGCTCGCGCCGCGATCGACGGCCACTATCCCTATCCGTTCATCGACGTCAGCCAGCTGGGCTACCCCCGAGTAATCCTGAACGCTGCGATGATTACCCTCGCATTTGTCGTCACGGGCCTTGGAACCGTGGCGCTCGACCGCGCCTTGGGCCGGCGACAGCTGGCGTACACGGCGGCTTCGTGACCGACAGCAGACGCGACAACGCTCGCCACATCAAGGCGCGTACCGGCTCCGTCAAAGTAGCGAAATCCTGGTCGACCGAGGCTGCGGTGCGAATGCTGATGAACAATCTCGACGAAGAGGTTGCCGAGGACCCGCAAAGCCTGGTCGTCTATGGTGGAATCGGGCGAGCGGCGCGCAACTGGGCCTGTTTCGACAAGATCGTCGAAACTCTCCAGCGGCTCGATGACGACCAGACACTACTCGTCCAGTCGGGCAAGCCGGTCGGCGTTTTCCGTACCCATCGCGATGCCCCGCGGGTGCTTATCGCCAATTCGAACCTGGTGCCCAAATGGGCCAATTGGGACGTGTTCAACGATCTCGATCGCAAGGGCTTGATGATGTACGGCCAGATGACCGCTGGAAGCTGGATTTACATCGGCACTCAGGGCATCGTTCAGGGGACCTACGAAACCTTCGCAGAAATGGGCCGCCAGCATTTTGGCGGCGACTTGCGCGGCCGCTGGATCCTGACCGCCGGCCTGGGCGGAATGGGCGGAGCCCAGCCGCTTGCGGCAGTCATGGCCGGGGCCCACTGCATCGCCATCGAAGTGCAGGAAAGCTCGATCGAAAAGCGCCTCGAAACCCGCTACCTCGACTACCGCGCGGCAAGCATCGACGAGGCGCTCGAGATTGTACGAACGGCGACCGAGCCGACCAGTGTCGGCCTGCTTGGCAACGCTGCCGAAATCCTGTCCCAAATGCTCGAACGCGGGATTCTCCCCGATGCCCTTACCGACCAGACCAGCGCCCATGATCCCGCCAACGGCTATTGCCCCGCCGGATGGTCGGTCGCCAGGTGGCGGGAGATGCGCGAGCGCGATCCGGCGGCAGTGACAAAGGCCGCCAAGGGGTCGATGGCGCGGCATGTCGAAGCGATGCTGGCCTTCCGCGAGCTCGGCGTCCCGACCTTCGATTATGGCAATAATATCCGCCAGGAAGCGTTCGACGCGGGCGTTGCTGCGGCGTTCGACATCCCCGGTTTCGTGCCGGCTTACGTCCGCCCGCTGTTCTGCCGCGGAATTGGCCCGTTTCGCTGGGTCGCGCTTTCTGGCGATCCCGAGGACATCTACAAGACAGACGCCAAGGTGAAGGAGTTGATCCCCGACGATCCGCACCTCCATCGCTGGCTCGACATGGCCCGCGACCGAATCGCATTCCAGGGATTGCCGGCGCGGATCTGCTGGGTCGGCCTGGGTCAGCGTCAACGTCTCGGCCTCGCCTTCAACGAGATGGTTCGCAGCGGCGAAGTCTCGGCACCGATCGTCATCGGCCGCGACCACCTCGACAGCGGCAGCGTCGCGTCGCCCAACCGCGAGACCGAAGGCATGGCCGACGGCAGCGACGCGGTCAGCGACTGGCCGCTGCTCAACGCCCTGCTCAATACCGCGAGCGGAGCGACGTGGGTCTCGTTTCATCACGGCGGCGGGGTTGGTATGGGCTATTCGCAGCACGCCGGAATGGTCATTGTCGCAGATGGCACCGACGATGCGGCGCGGCGGCTTGAACGCGTGCTGTGGAACGACCCGGCATCCGGCGTCATGCGCCACGCCGACGCAGGCTATCAGATCGCCGTCGACTGCGCGCGGGAACAAGGGCTCGACCTGCCGATGATCGCCTGATCGCCGATCGTCTGCGGCGCGTCCGGCTTGCTAACTTGCCTGCGCCATGACGGTACGGCCAAGCTTCACGTCGTAAAGCGCCTCGTCGGCGACTTTCAGCAATTGCGCGAGGTCGGGTCCGTGGTCCGCCCCCCATGCCGACCCGACGCTTGCGCCGATGCGGATGTCCTTGCCGGCGATCCCATATGGCTCGGCGATGGCGCGGGCGATCCGCCGCGCCATCAACTGGGCCTCGCCGCGATGTTCGACATCGGTTTGCAGCACCGCGAACTCGTCTCCGCCGAGCCGGACTGCGAAATCGCCGCGGCGAAGGAGCCGTGCGAGACGGTTTGCAACCGCTTGCAGCAGCTGGTCGCCGACGATGTGACCATGGATGTCATTGACCGGTTTGAAGCGGTCGAGGTCGAAGCAATGGAGGGCCACGCGTTTTCCACCGCAGACTGCGACCGACTGCGCGAATGCTTCTTCGAGCGTCAGACGGTTGGCGAGGCCAGTTAGCGGATCAGTCCTTGCCAGCGAGCCCAGGCGCTGGCGCATCTCGATCATCTCGACCTCGTGCCGGTAGCGGTGAAGGATGCTCCCGACCCCGCCCGCAAGCAGCGCGATCAGGATCAGCCCGAGCAATCGGTGCTCAGTCCCGCCGTCGATGAGCGTGGCGACAATCGTCGGGACGACCGCGACGATGATCGCCGGCACGCCAATCCAGGGCCGCAACGAAACTCCGGCGGCCACGCCCGCGCCATAGCCGACGACAAGCGCCGCGATTGCGATGTGGTCGCCGATCGGGCAGCTTCGAAGGCCCGATGCGGCGAACAATCCGAGAAGCACTGCAAAGGTCAGGTAAATCGCGCCAAACCAATGTTCGATCTGGCGAGCAGTGGCGGGATCGAGCGCTGGGTCGGCGACCGATTTCTGAAGCACGACCACGATTCCAAGCCGTGCAACCCCGGCCACCGAGCCTGCGACTGCAAGCGAAGCGACGAACGGGCTGCCCGAATGCACCGCGCAAACCGCTGAGGTGACGATGAACAGCCCGGCGCTGATCGCTCCTGGAACGACCGTCCCGAACAGAGTTCTGACGAGCTCCAGGTACGTCGCGTCGGAGACACGGCGGGGGTTGGCAAAGCGGCCCATCGGAAGACTATGCACCGGCCCGCTATTTGGTTGGTGAAGATCGCGTCCGAACTGGTGCCAATTGTCGTGGGTCGCTTCGCGCGCTTACGACGGTCATTTCCAGTGCAGCCGAAATCTGGCAGTGCCGGGCGCGATGCTGACCCTCGATCCCGCCAATATCGACCTTGCGACGCTACGCGCTCTGTGGGCCGGCGCCGGCGCCCGGCTGGACGGCGCATCGATGCTGCGGGTCGCCGCCGCCGCCGCCTCGGTTGATCGAATCGTTGCTGGCGGCAAGACGGTCTACGGCGTCAACACCGGCTTTGGGATGCTTGCCAACACGCGCATTCCCCAGGGCCGGCTGGCCGAGCTCCAGACCAACCTCATCCTGTCCCACAGCGCCGGGCTCGGAGCCCCGCTGCCGCGCCACGTCACCCGGCTGATGATCATGCTCAAGCTGCTCGGCCTCGGGCGCGGCCATTCGGGCGTCCGGCCAATGGTCATCGAAACGCTGCAAACGCTGATCGACCGTGACGCAATGCCTCTCATCCCGTCGCAGGGCAGCGTTGGCGCAAGCGGCGATTTGGCTCCGCTTGCCCACCTTATCTCGGCGCTGATGGGCTATGGCCAGATTTGCGTTGCGGGATCGGTGATGAGCGCCGCCGCCGCGCTCGAACGGCTCGGGCTTGCTCCGATCGAGCTTGGCCCGAAGGAAGGGCTGGCGCTGATCAACGGAACTCAGGCGAGCACCGCGCTAGCGCTTGACGCCTTGTTTCGCGGCGAGCGCGTATTTGCCGCCGCAATCGCTGCGGGTTCCCTGTCGGTCGATGCGCTCAAGGGCTCGATCAAGCCGTTCGACTCCCGGCTTTCGGCATTGCGCGGCCAGCCTGGGCAGATCCGCGTTGCAGCAGCGATCCGTGGACTGCTCGACGGAAGCGAAATTCTCACCAGCCACGTAGAATGCAGTCGGGTGCAGGACCCCTACAGCTTCCGCTGCCAGCCGCAGGTCATGGGCGCTGCCCTCGACCTGCTCGACAACGCTGCCCGGACGCTGACCACCGAGGCTGGCGCAGTTACCGACAATCCGATCGTCTTCCCCGACGATGACAGCGCAATCTCGGGGGGCAATTTCCACGCCCAGCCAGTGGCATTCGCGGCCGACATCATTGCCATTGCGCTATGCGAAGTCGGTTCGATTTCCGAACGGCGGGTCAGCGTATTGGTCGACCCCAAGATGAGCGGCCTGCCCGCCTTCCTCACCGAGGATTCAGGGGTCAATTCGGGCTTGATGATTCCGCAGGTCACCGCCGCTGCGCTGGTCAGCGAGAACAAGACCCTGGCCTATCCGGCAAGCGTCGATTCGATCCCGACCTCGGCTGGGCAGGAAGACCATGTGTCGATGGCCCCGATTGCGGCGCGCAAGGCCGGGCAGATCGCCTGCAATGCGGCCGGGGTCATCGCGGTCGAGTTGATGGCGGCGGCCGAGGGCATCGACTATCATCTGCCGCTCAGGACTTCGCCAGGGCTTGCGTCGATTCACGCCACGGTTCGGGCCCATTCGCCGCACTTTACCGCCGATCGCTACTGGGCGGGTGAAATGGCCGCGCTCCAGGCCGCGGTGCTTGACGGAAGCTTCGGCGCCGACGTCATCGGCCTCCTCTGATCGGGGCCTAGTTCGGCAGGCGGTCGGCGCGGGTCCAGATCTGCGATCGGCAGATCAGCCCGGCAAACGCGCATCCGGTCAGCTTGAGCTGGCGATTGCCAAGCGGCTGAAGCCGGGCCGACACGTGGATATTGTCGTCGGGAATATAGAGGCTTCCGAGCCAGCGGCCACGGTTCGGCTTCAAGCCGGTGAGAACGGTCGTTCCAACAACGCGCGGCGAATTGCGCGCGACCTCGCGCTGGCCGCGGTCGGATGCCCAGGCGACCTTGCCGCAAAGCAGTGGTCCACAGGGCGCGACAGATATGATCGCGGTGCCGCTGGGGTTGCGCCACAGCCCCTCGATAGGTGCCTGGGCGATTGCCGGGGCGGCCATCGCAGACGCTGAAAAAATCAGCGCGGAGTAGAGGAAGATTGGCTTCATCGGGCTGCGATAAAAGGATTTTGTGGCAGAATTGGGAACGGTCATCGAGCCATCGCTGTGCGCGAGGCGCTAATGAAAATCGCGGCTTTTTGGAATGATCTGGACGTCGCGCGGATGGCGCGCCGCGGGCTGTCTCCAGCTTCCCGCGCCATCGCCTTGCGCAAGGGTCGGCGGCAACGCTTCATTGCTCAGATGGGCAAGCATGTGGGTATCGTCCTCTAGCCGGCGGACGACGACATGGATGACATCGGCATCGGGGTCGCGCTGAACGATTCCATGCACCGCCATCAACCGCGCGCCCATGACGATCTTGCGCTGCCTGGCGAAAACGTCGGGCCACACCACCAGATTGGCGACCCCGGTCTCGTCCTCGATGGTGATGAACACCACGCCCTTGGCGCTTCCGGGGCGCTGACGAATCAGGACCAGCCCGGCGATCGACAGGCGCCGGCCGTCCCTGGCGCCCTTCAACTGCTCGGCGGTGGCAAATTTCCGTGCTTCGTAGTGATCCCGCAAAAACGTCATGGGATGCGCCTTGAGCGATAATCGAACGGTCTGGTAATCGTTCACGACATGCTCGGCCAGCGGCATGACCGGAAGCTTCGCCGGTTCGGCTTCAATGCCTTCATCGAGCGTTTCGGAATGTCTGAACAGGGGCAGGTCGGGTGCAGCCTTCAGCGCTCGCGCGTCCCACAAGGCGGCGCGACGGTCGAGCCCGATCGATCGGAAGGCGTCGGCTGCGGCAATCCGCTGGATGGCGTGGACCGGAACTCCGCCGCGGCTGCGCAGCGCCTCGACTGACTGGAACGGGCGCCGGGCGGCAACGCGGTCGGCATCGTCCCGGCGCAGCCCGTCGATCTGGCGAAGGCCAAGGCGCAGCGCCCCATCTTCCAACGTGCAATCCCAATCGCTTGCGTTGATATCGATCGCCCGCACCTCGACTCCATGGTCGCGGGTATCGCGCACGATTTGCGCGGGGGCATAGAAGCCCATCGGCTGCGAATTCAGCAGCGCGGCCCCAAATTCCGCGGGATATCTCCATTTGAGCCAGCTCGACACGTAGACCAAATGGGCGAAGCTGGCCGCATGACTTTCGGGAAAGCCATATTCGCCAAACCCCTTGATCTGGTCGAAACAGCGCTGTGCAAATGCCGGATCGTAGCCCCGCTCGACCATTCGTCCGACCATTTTGTCCTGCAGGATCTCGATATTTCCCCGGCTTCGGAAGGTCGCCATCGCCTTGCGCAGCTGGTTGGCCTCATGGGAAGAGAATTTGGCGGCATCGAGCGCGATCTTCATCGCCTGCTCCTGGAAGATCGGAACGCCAAGCGTCCGTCCCAGGATTTTCTCAAGCTCGTCGGGTGGCCCGTGCGCCGGGTCGGGGCAGGGGAAGATCACCGGCTCCTTGCCTGACCGGCGCTTGAGATAGGGATGGACCATGTCGCCCTGGATCGGGCCCGGGCGAACGATCGCGACTTCGATCACCAGATCGTAAAAGCGCCGCGGTTTGAGCCGCGGGAGCATGTTCATCTGCGCCCGGCTTTCGACCTGGAACACACCCAGCGAATCCCCTCGGCATAGCATATCGTAGACTTGCGGTACTTCCTGCGGGACGGTCGCAAGCTCCCACCGCTCGCCATGATGCAGCTCAATCAGATCGAAGCATTTGCGGATGCAGGTCAGCATTCCAAGCGCAAGCACGTCGATCTTGAGGATTCCCAGTTCCTCGATGTCGTCCTTGTCCCATTCGATGAAGGTGCGGTCGTCCATCGCGCCATTGCCGACCGGCACCGTCTCGGTCAGCGGCCGCTCGGTCAGGATGAATCCGCCGACGTGCTGCGACAAATGGCGCGGCATTCCGATCAATTGCTCGGCAAGCTTCATCGTCCGTCGAAGGTGTGGGTCGGTCAGATTGAGTCCAGCGTCATCGGCGCGCGCGTCCTCGAGCTTGGGGTCCATGCTTCCCCACACCGTCGACGCCAGCGCTCCGCACACATCCTCGCTCAGCCCCATCACCTTGCCGACTTCGCGGATCGCCGAGCGCGGTCGGTAATGGATCACCGTCGCTGCGATCCCCGCGCGATTCCGGCCGTATTTGGAATAAATGTGCTGGATCACTTCCTCGCGCCGCTCATGCTCGAAATCGACGTCGATGTCGGGCGGCTCCTTGCGCTCTTCGGAAATGAAACGCTCGAACAGCAGGTCGCTGGTCGCCGGGTCGACGGCAGTAATTCCAAGGCAGTAACAGACCGCGCTGTTGGCTGCGCTCCCTCGCCCCTGGCACAGGATCGGGGGCGACAGGCTGCGCGCGAAGGCGACGATTTCGTGGACGGTCAGGAAATAGCGCGCGAAATCGAGCTTTGCGATCAGCGCGAACTCATGTGCCAGCTGTCTCTTCACCTTGGCGGGGATTCCATCGGGCCAGAATCGCTTTGCGCCCGCTTGCGTCAGATGCTCCAGATGGTCCTGCGGGCTTCGTCCTTCGGGCACGGTTTCGCGGGGATATTCGTAACGCAACTCGTCCAGGCTGAAGTGAAGCGCGTCGGCGAAATCGCGGGTGGCCGAGATCGCATGAGGCCAGCGCGCGAACAGCAGCGCCATAGCTTCGGGAGATTTCAGATGCCGCTCGGCATTGGGGTCGAGCAGATAGCCGGCGCTGGCGATGGTGGTCTTCTCGCGGATGCAGGTCATCACATCCTGCAACGGGCGCCGCTCGGGGACATGATAATGGATGTCGTTGGTGGCGATGATGGTGCAGCCCTGCGCCCGGGCAATCCGGTCGAGCCGTTCGATCCGCGCCGTTGCGCCGCTCCGGTAAAGCCAGCTCGCAGCCACATGGCGAAGCGATGGAAGCGCTTTTCGAAGCCGCTCCAGCTCGCCTTCAAAACCGTCGAGATCGTCTTGAGGCCAGGCGATGAACGCGATTCCTTCCCGGTGCCCGGCTACATCGTCCAGCGACAGCGCGCACTCGCCCTTCTTCGAGCGCATCTTGCCCAGGCTCAACAGCCGCGACAGCCGGCCATAGCCGTTGCGGTCAACCGGGTAGGCGAGCAGGCTCGGGGCATGGGCCAGGTCAAGGCGGCAGCCGATCAGCGGCTTCAGGCCCGCGCCGCTGCAGGCGCTGTGCATTCGCACCACCCCGGCCAGCGTATTGCGATCCGCGACCCCGATCGAATCCATGCCAAGCTCGAGCGCTCGGAGCGCCAGCTCGATCGCGTCCGATGCTCCGCGCAAAAAGGAAAAGGGGGTGGAAACGCCAAGCTCTACAAAGGCGGCGGGTGCGGCTGGCGGCGGCGTCATGTCCGCGTTCCGCACCAGCTTCAGGCGCGAAAAGACCGGCTGCTCGGGCATCAGCCAGCTTCTTCTTTTTCGTCATTGCGAGGAGCCGAAGGCGGCGCGGCAATCCAGTCGGCTTTCTGGATTGCTTCGCTACGCTCGCAATGACGAGTGCGGGCAGGAATCATCCGAACAGACCGTGGATGAACCAGTTGGGAGCGCCGCCGCGGCCATCACCGGCGAGCCCTTCGCGGTAGATCCAGTATCGGCGCCCGGCGGTATCCTCGACCCGGTAATAATCGCGAAGCCGTGCCGTCGATGGCTGGCGCCACCATTCGGGAGCAATCCGTTCGGGCCCTTCGACCCGGGCAATGTCATGGCTTTGCCGACGCCACCCGAAGCGCCGCGGAACGCCTTCGGGGGTGGCATAGATGACCTCGATCGCCTCGGGCCGGTCGAGCAGCCGCTCGGGACGGAGCGCAGGCGGTGAATCGGTTGCAGCGCTGCCGGCAATCGCGCTGCTCCATCCGCTTGCGCGTTCGGGCAAATGGCTTTTTGTGGAGTGCGGACGAAGCACCGCGCCGGGGCCAAGCTTGACCGTCAGCCGGTCGACCAGCCGGGCGACATCATGGTCGCTCGCCGGTTCCTCGACCAAACTGTCCTGCGCCGCGCCGAGCGGTTCAACCCAGTCCGCTGCAAGAGCAAAACCGTCGAACCCGAACCCGGGGTCGATCGCCGCCGCCTTGTCGCCAAGCAGCCGGGCGAGATGGCCCGGCTCACGGCTCGGAATTGCAGTTGCCACGGTTGCGGTCGCGACGCTGCCATCCACGCGAAAGCCGGTGAGCGATAGCCGCCGGGCGCCGAGACCTTGCTGCTCGAGCTTGTGCACCAGTTCGGGAATCAGCCGGGCAAGCGCCTGCGACGCGGCCTCGACATAGGTCGCCGGCTCCTCCAGCCGAAGCATTGCGCGCGGCGGCGGCCGATGGTGCTGCGCGGTCAGCGGCTCGGTCGTCCGGCCAAGCGCCCGGTCAAGCGCATCGACCGGATTGTCGGCATTGCGGAAACGCCGGGCAAGCGCCCGCCGCTCGATCCCGGCCAGCATTTCAATCGTCTTGAGGCCAAGCCGTTCGAGGGTCCTGACGGCTTGTGGCGGAAGACGCAGCGCCGGCACCGGTAACGGCGCGAGCTTCGGCCCGATATCGCCAGCGCGGCAGATGCCGGGGGCATAACGGGCAAGCGCCCATGCCGCCCCGGCGGTCGGGGCAATCGCGACCTGGGCCGAAAAGCCGATTGCCCAAAAGCGCTGCTCGACGTCGCGTTTCAGCCGTTGCTCGCCACCGAACAGATGGGCAATTCCGCGGGTTTCGAGCCGCAGTCCATCATCTCCATCAACCTCGACCAGCGGCGACCACTGCCCGGCCCAGCGGGCAAGCCGCTGCAACAGGGCCAGGTCGCCTTGCGGGTCGGCCGGGACCGCGATCAGCGTGGGATCGAGCGCCCGGGCATCGGTCAGCCGGGCGCCGGGCCGGGCACCACGCTCGGCTGCGGCCGCGGTGACGGCGTGGATGATCGGTCCGTGCGGCCCTTCGATGGCAAGCACGACGGGCCCGCTTCGACTTTGCTCAGGACAGGCGTCCGGCGCGTCGCTCGACTTCGCCCAGCGCTCGATCGCCAATGCCGGCAACCAGACGGAAAGGATCCGCCGACCCTCCCGAACTCCCCGGCTTCTCTTCATGGGCGATGCTCCAGTGCCCGGGCGGGAAGCCGCGGGCCCGGAACAGTTCGGCATCCCAGGTCGGCCGGCCAGGCGCTCGCGGGTCGAGTGCATTGGCCAGCGAGGCCGCGCTTGCAATCCGCCAGCGCATTCGCGCCCCGCTGAGGTTGGCGGTTCCGCCGAGCCGGACCAGCCAGCAGGGGGTGGCGCTGCGTTCGGCAGCGACGGCCAGCCGACGGGTCGCGGTGAAATCGAGCGTTTTTGGGTCGCCCCAGATCTCGCCGATCACGGCCGAAAGCGCGACGCATCTTACCCCCTCCTCCATGGCCCACAGAGCGTCGCGGGCATCGCGCGCCTCGATGTGGATGAGATTGGGGGTGGCAAGGCCGGGGGGATGGATTCGCCCGGCTTCGAGGATCGCCATTCGCTCCTGGACCCACAGCAAAGGCTTGCCGGGGACGAGCTGGGCAAGAAGGAATCCGGCCCAGCCGCCGTCGCGCGAGCTGACTGCAAACAGCTCGCTAAGCGTCGGGTGCGCCGGCCGCGGCAGACTCCAGTCACCGCCCAGGCTTTCGTCCGGACGGGTTTGGGCCGGGTCGGAGCATGAGGAGACCGCTCCGCCGGCGACCAGGGACAAGGATCCTGCCACACGACTCACACCATTTTGTTCTTCTTTTGTTCTTATCTCGCGAGTCGTATCCACGAGTCAATCGCGCGACTCACGCGGCAGCGGGGAGCTGCTCCTCATTCTCTGGCGAATTGACTGCCAGCCCGGCAAGGAACAGCCCGGTGCAACGCTCCCAGCTGTAATGACGCGCTTCGGTCACAGCGGCATTGCGGTCCGCCGTCAGCGCCCTTGCAACCGCCTTTGCCAGATCCTCGTCGAGCGCTCCGATCCGCCACTTGCCGCCATGGATCCCGCGCTCCCGCTCGCCGATAATGTCGGCCGGGCCAGAAACCGGATAGGCGGCCACCGGCAGCCCACAGGCCAGAGCTTCGATGTTGACCATGCCGAAGGTGTCGGTGCGGCTGGGGAAAACGAACACGTCCGCCGCGGTATAGGCCGAGGCCAATTCGGCCCCGTGCATCGGCCCAAGGAAAATCACGTCGGAAAACCGCGCCTTCATCCGTTCCAGCGCCGGTCCGCCGCCGATCACCACCTTGGTCCCGGCGACCTGGAGCGAAAGGAACGCCTCGATATTCTTTTCCGGTGCGACTCGTCCGACGTTCAACAGGATCGGCCGTTGCAAATTGGCGATTGTCGAATGGGGCGGAACATGCGGATTGAACTGGTCGAGATCGACTCCGCGCGGCCAGATGTGCGTGCGCTCGAGCCCACGCGAATTGAGCTCCCCGGCAAGCGAAGCGGTGGCTGCGAAGGTCCGTTCGGCGCGACCGTGGAAACGCCGCATCATCCGCCACAACAGGCCAACCGGAATTCCGGTCCGGATCGAGACATAATCTGGAAAACGGGTGTGGAAGGCGGTGGTGTAGGGGCGGTGATTGCGGATGCACCAGCTACGCGCCGCCCAGCCGATCGGCCCCTCGGTGGCGATATGGACGCTGGCGGGCATCGCGCCGTCCAGAATCTCGCTTACTCTCCGGCCGCAGCCGAGCGCCAGCCGGATTTCGGGATAGGTCGGGCACGCGATGGTCCGAAATCGCGAAGGCTCGATCACCTCGACCCAATGGCCCTTGCGGACAAGCCCATCGACGGACGTCGACAAGGATCGGACGACGCCGTTGATCTGCGGATGCCAGGCGTCCGTCGCAAGAACGATCCTCACGCGGCGGCGAGTGCCGAAGCAGTCTCGGCAGCCGCGGGCTCGGCAAGCGAGCGTTTGTGCTCGGCCCAGTCGACGATTTCCATCTGGCCGTCACCATGCTCGACCAGGGCCGTGCAGCTTTCGACCCAGTCGCCGTCATTGTAGTAGGTGATGTCACCGATGGTGCGGATTTCGGCGGTATGGATGTGGCCGCATACCACACCGTTGGCGCCGCGTTCGGCCGCCGCATGGGCAACCGCATTTTCAAAGCTGGAAATGAACTGCACGGCGTTCTTGACGCGCTTCTTGATCTGCGCCGACAGCGACCAGTAGGGCAGGCCGCGAAGCTTGCGGATGCCGTTGATCAGGCTGTTGAGCTTGAGCAGCAGCGTGTAGGCATGGTCGCCGAGGAACGCGAGCCAGCGCGCGTAGAGCACGACACCGTCGAACTCGTCACCGTGAAGTACCAGCAGGCGTCGGCCATCGGCGGTCTCGTGAACCGCTTCGCGAAGCAGTTCGATGCCACCCAGATTGAGTCCGAGATAGCCGCGGAAAGCCTCGTCGTGATTGCCCGGGATATAAACCACCCGGGTGCCGTGCTTGGCCTTCTTGAGGACGCAGCGAACTACGTCGCTATGGCGTGGCGGCCAGTACCAGCCCTTGCGCAACTGCCAGCCGTCGATGATGTCGCCGACCAGATAAAGGGTTTCGCAGTCGGTCGATTTGAGGAAGTCGAGCAGAAGCTCGGCCTTGCACCCCGAAGTGCCAAGGTGGGTGTCGGAAATCCAGATGGTCCGGCAGGCGTACACCGCCCGGCTCGGTTCGAAGTGGACCGGCTCCTCGATCCACTCGGCCGCGGCCCTTGCCGTCGGTTGGGCCGGCTCCCGCTTGGTCTGCGTGTCCATTCCCGTTCCCCCGCTGGTCACGTTGGTCAGTGACTCTTTATCGACCACGGGAAAGTCAGCGCGGTTACGCGACTAAGAAACTTTTGAAACAGCGCCGTGCCGACGCGCGCTCAGCGATATTGGGCCAGGAAAGTCTCAATCGCTCGGACGACGTCGCGCGCGGCGCTTGTCGAAATCCCGAACGCCATGTGGTGGCATTCGAGCTCGACTGCTTCGTCACGCTCATGATCGAGCCCGCGCGCGGCGCGCGGCGCGATCAGTCCGTCGCGGCGCGACCAGATGGCTAAGTGGGGTACGTCGGGCTTGTCGGTAATCCGCGGAAGCGGCGGATCGTCGACCGCGTGACCGGCGATGCGCTCATACAGCGGCCAGACATTGTTCTGCCGCGGATCGCCCGAAAACGGCGTTCCGAGGGTGACCACCGCACTCACCTGTTCGGAATGGTATCGTGCATATTCCCGCGCGAACAGGCCGCCCAGGCTCCAGCCGACGATGACGACCTTGCGGTCGTGATCGAGGCTGGCGATTCGATCGCCCAGCTTGTCCAGCGTGTCCGCCCTGGCGCCAAGGTTCCAGCCCTGCTTCCAGCCGTGGACTCGAAATCCAGCGCGAGCGAGTTCGCGGCGAAGCGAGAAGGTCGTCTGGTCGCTGCACAGGAAGCCCGGAATGACCAGCACTGGCTGGCCGTCCAATGGTCCGCGCGGGCCCTTCTTGCGGAACGTCCCGAGCATTCGTCCCAGGTTCCACGCGATTTCGCCCCAATTGCCTCGGGTGGGGGGCGCATCGTCGCCCTCCCACTCGGGGGCTGGGGTCGAGGAAGCAGGCCGGGCAGCCGGCTTGTTCAAAGAAACTCGCCGCCCATCAACTCGCGCATCGCCATGGGCAGCCTGACCCGGCCGTCCGCGGTCTGGTGGTTTTCGAGCAGCGGCACGAGGATCCGCGGGGACGCGAGCGCGGTGTTGTTGAGGGTGTGCGCGAACCGCACCTTGCCGTCTTTGTCGCGATAGCGAAGGTTGGCCCGCCGCGCCTGCCAGTCGTGCAAGGTCGAGCAGCTATGGGTCTCGCGATACTTGCCGAGCGAAGGGACCCAGCTTTCGATGTCGTTCATGCGATATTTGCCCAGCCCCATGTCGCCGGTCGAGGTCTCGATCACCTGGTAGGGAATTTCGAGCTTGGCGAGCAGGCTTTCGGCAAGCCCGAGCAATCGGGCGTGCCACTGCGCCGACTGCGATTCGTCCGCCTGGCACAGGACATATTGCTCGACCTTGGCGAATTGGTGGACCCGCAACAGCCCGCGCACGTCCTTGCCCGCGCTTCCCGCTTCGCGCCGGAAGCAGGGCGAATAGCCGGCGTAGAGGATCGGCAATCGGTCGGCTTCGACGATTTCGCCCGAATGGAGCGAGGTGAGGACCACCTCGGCCGTCCCGGCAAGCCACAGATCGTCATTGGGAAGCTCGTAGGTTTCTTCCTTGTGGCCCGGAAACTGTCCCTGGTTGAGGAAGGCCTGACTCCGCGCGATTGCAGGAACGGTGATCGCGGTGAAGCCGTCGCCCGCAATCGTCTCCATCGCCCACGCCATCAGCTTCATCTCGAGCAGCGCCAGCCGCCCTTTCAGGCAATAGGTCCGCGATCCGGACACCTGGGTCACCCGCGACAGGTCTCCCCAATCGTTCTTTTCAATCAGCGCGACATGGTCGAGCGGCGTAAAGTCGAACTCGCGCGGTGACCCCTCGGTTCGAATGACCTCGTTGAAGCTTTCGTCGGGACCGACCGGCGCGCCCTCGTAAGGGATGCCCGGAAGCTTGAGCATCAGCGCCTTGAGATCGGCTTCCTTGGCCGCCAGATCGGCCTCGATCGCCGAAGCGCGCGCTCCGGCGTCCTTGGCACGGCGGCCAAGCTCGGGCCTGTCCTCGGAGGCGGCGTCCTTGAACTGGGCGCTGAGGGCGTTGCGCTCGGCGCGAAGCGTGTCGATCTCGGTCCTCGCGGAGCGGACCTGGCCATCGAGCCCAAGCAGTGCATCGAGGTCGAGGTCGACGCCCTTGTCGCGGATCGCGCGCTCGACGGTGTCGCGATTGGCCTTGATGAAATCGAGTGCAAGCATGGGCCGCTGCACTAACCGCTGCGCCGCGCGACTGCTAGTCGAAGTGCAACCGACGATAGCTTCCGCGGAAGAACAATAAAGGATCGAGCCCGCCGTCGAAACTGGCCTTGATCACCTGGCCGACCAGGATGTGATGATCGCCTCCGTCGTAGACCGCGAACCGCTCGCATTCGAATACGCCGAGCGATTCGGCGAGGATCGGCGCTCCGGTTTCGCCGCATGACCATTGGGTGCTCCCGAAGCGGTCTTCGTCGCGGGCGGCGAACAGGATCGAGGCAGGTCGCTGGCCGGTCTGAAGGACGTTGATCGCGAAACGCTCGGATCCGACCAGCGCCGCCGCGCTCGATGCCGCCTTGTGAAGGCAGACCAGAAGCAACGGCGGATCGAGCGATACCGAAGTGAAGCTGTTGACCGTCAGCCCGGCAGGCTCGCCATCGCCGCCGAGGCAGGTGACGACGGTGACCCCCGTTGCAAAGCAGCCGAGCGCATCGCGCAAGGTGCGCGGGTCGTGCCCGCTGCGATATTCGCCTTTGCTCGGCTGGTCGGCCATGGGCGGGCTATAGCGCGCGCCCGCTGGAGCGCCATCACCTCTTCGGGTCCTGCGGCCGCAATGGCGACCTGATTACCCCGCCGATTGCTAGAGCTGGTTCGAAACGTTGTTGAACGTCGTGTTCAGCTTGGTCCCGATGCTCTGCATCCCGGCGAT
>JBDSSR010000003.1:0-2323 GCA_039928675.1 Sphingomicrobium sp.
GTCGTGTTCAGCTTGGTGCCGATGCCCTGCATCGCGCCAATCGCCGCAACGGCGATGAGAGCTGCAATCAGACCGTATTCAATCGCGGTCGCACCCTTGTTATTCTTGATCAGCTTGATGAACTTGACCATGTTCAATCTCCCACTTGGTTCTTCGGTTAAAAGCCGCCCGCGCAATTCAACCGCGAAGGACAAAGGAAGAAATAATCGGCCAGGGTTGAGAAACCCTTAAAATCGCCGAGTGCCCATGGCAGCGGCGCAGGAAACCCGCGATTACTTCTCGCTGCCGAGCTCGTTGATGGCATTCGCCAGATCCCTCAGCGACTTGGTCGACTGGCTCCATTCGGGCGGAAGCGGGCTTTGCATCTTCTGCCGCGGTTGCGTCTGGGGCCGAACCGCGGGCTGACGCTGTGGCTGGAGCGTGCGAAACGCAATCGGAAGCAGCGGCCCACGGCGGCGGTCAAGGGTCAGGGCCGGGCCCATGAAGTTGCGCCAGATATCGGCCGGAACGGTCCCGCCACTGACCTTGCCGAGCGACCGGTTGTCGTCGTGGCCAACCCACACCCCGACCACCAGGTCGCCGGCAAAGCCGATGAACAAGGCGTCGCGGTTTTCCTGCGTGGTCCCGGTCTTGCCGAAGGTCGGCGTGGCAAGCGCCGCGCGCTTCCCCGTGCCCTTGTTGGCGGCGGCGTAGAGAAGATCGAGCATCGGCGACCAGTCGCGCCTTCGGTCAAGCTCGCCGTCGCGGCGAAAGAACGCCGCAAGCCCCTCGGGCCGTTCCTGTTGGGGAAGCCCGCGGGCGGCAACCGGATATCGTCCGCTTGCAACCGCGGCATAAGCCGACGTCAGCTCCAACAGGCTGACCCCCGCGGTGCCAAGCGCGATGCTCGGCTTGTCGGGCAAGGGCGTGGTGATTCCAAGGTCGCGGGCGGCGCGGATCACATTATCGCGGCCAACGACCTGGGCGAGGCGCACCGTGGCGGTGTTGCTCGACCGCGCAAAGGCATCGCGAAGGGTCATCTTGCCGTGATAGCCGCGGTCGCTGTTAAGCGGAGTCCAGCCATCGATCGTGATCGGCGCATCGTCGATCATGCTGTCGGCCGTCCATCCCGAACGAAGTGCGGCGAGATAGACGAACAGCTTGAAGGCGGAACCCGGCTGGCGTCGCGCCTGGGTCACCCGGTTAAAGGGGGAGACCGCGTAATTCCGGCCGCCGACCATCGCCACCACCTGGCCGTCTGGCCGCATTGCCACCAGCGCCGCCTGCGCCTTGCCGAGCGGCGCTCCGCCGATGGCCCGGACCGCGAGCCGCTGAAGGTTGCGATCGAGGGTCGTTGCGACCCTCACTTCGCCAAAATCCGAATCGAACGCCTTTTGCGCCGAGGGCGTAACCCAGTCGGCGAAGTAGGTCCCGGTCGGAACCTTGTTCGGCTGGATGACAGGCCGGGCCGGTTTGAACCGATCGATCCGCGACCTGGGGACTGCGCCGGTATCGGCCATGGCCGCAAGCACCAGGCGACTACGCTTCTGTGCTCCGGCAAGATTGTGGGTCGGAGCGAGCCGCGACGGCGCTTGAACCATGCCTGCAAGCATCGCCGACTGGGCAAGCGTCAAATGCTCCGGATCGCTCTTGAAATAATGGTGGGCGGCGGCGCGAAGCCCATAGACTCCGTCGCCGAAATAGACGCTCGACAGATAGCGCGAGAGAATCTCCTGCTTGGTCAGCCAGGCTTCCAGCCAGAAGGCGATGATCACTTCGTGCGCCTTGCGCTTGATCGTCCGGTCGCCGGTGAGGAAGCTGGTCTTGGCAAGCTGCTGGGTGATCGTGCTCCCGCCCTGGCGGACGCCACCACCGCGCAAATCGGCGACAATCGCCCGGGCAATGCCGCGCGGGTCGATGCCCCAATGGCGATAGAAGCGGCGATCCTCAATCGACACGAACGCGGCCGGAGTCACCGGGTTGAGCCGTGCGACATCCACCGGCGCTTCCTTGATCGCACCGCGACGAGCGATTGCGTGGCCGTCGCCGCTGAGCAGCAGCAAGGCGGGATCGGCAAGCGGCTCGAGCGCGCGCGACAGCGGTGCGGTGATCACCAGCCAGGCGACGGTCAGTGCGATCAGCCCGGAAATGACGTAGAACCAGACCACCCAACGTCGGCGGGGCGTGCGCGCCGCGCTGGTCTCGCCCTCCGGCAAACCGGGCTGGGCGCCGCCCTGGGCAGGATCGCCATGCGGAGACACTCCGGGCGGAGCGAATGGATCGGGCAGCTCCTCGACAGGCACTCCGCCCCGGGTCCAGATTGCGTCGGTGTCGGCCAACTTCA
>JBDSSR010000004.1:0-18339 GCA_039928675.1 Sphingomicrobium sp.
TCCAGGAACGCCAGCTGACCTGCTGGGGCGGCAACGTCGAGGCGATCGAGGTCGATGGCGATTTCGATCAATGCCAGCGGTTGGTGAAGGCGGCGTTCGCGGAGACGTCACTGGCGTCCGAATTGCGCCTGACGTCGGCCAATTCGATCAATTTCGGCCGCCTTGTGGCGCAGCTCGCGTATGTCGCGCATGCCGCCGTGCGGGTCTCGGCAATCACCGGCGCCAAACCAGGTTTCCTCATTCCGACCGGCAATCTGGGTCACGGGTTCGCAGTGCTTCTGGCACGGGCGATGGGCCTTCCGGTCGGCCCGGTGGTTCTTGCCACCAACGCCAATCCAACGCTCCACGACTGGCATCTTGGCGGGCGCTTCGAGCCGCGTCCTTCGGTCGCGACGCTCGCCAATGCCATGGACGTCGGCAATCCGAGCAACTTCGAACGCCTCGCAGCGCTTGCCCCCGAACTCAGCGCGGTCCGCGTCGAGCAAATCTCAGACGCCGCGATCGAAGCGCGAATTCGGCTGGAGTATCGCTCGAGCGGCTATGTCTGGTGCCCCCATTCGGCGACAGCCGTCGAAGCCTGGTCGCGACTTTCCGAGGATACTCGGGCGGAACGGCCGTGGATCGCCGCTGCAACGGCGCATCCCTACAAGTTTGCGCAAGTGGTCGAGCCACTGATCGGCCGACCAATCGATCCGAGCCCAGCGCTGGCCGCCATTCTCGACCGACCGCTGCGCAAACTTTCAATTGGCGCAAGCCTCGATCAACTCGCCGGCGCGCTCCGCCACCGACCGGTACCAACAGCCGCCGCCGCGGCCTAGCGCGGCAGGGTTACCGCCCCCTGTGACGCCGAGCCGACCAGCGCCGCATATTTGGCATAGGCACCGGTCGCCTCGGGGGATGTCGGCCATTTGCGTTTTGGCCGCGATTCCAGATCGGCGTCGGTGTCGATCACCCGCTGCTCGACATCGATGACGATCCGGTCGCCGTCCTCGATCAGCGCGATCGGCCCGCCCCGCGCCGCTTCGGGCGAAACATGGCCGACCATGAAGCCGTAGGTCGCGCCGGAGAAGCGGCCGTCGGTGATCAGCGCCACCAGGTCGCCAAGGCCGCGCCCCTGAATCGCCGCCGTCACGCCAAGCATTTCGCGCATTCCGGGTCCACCGACCGGACCTTCGCCGCGGATCACGACGACGTCGCCGGCCTCGACCCGGCCGTGAGTCACCGCGTCGAACGCCGCTTCCTCGCCATCATAAACCTTGGCCGGCCCCTCGAAGCGCAGTTTTCCGTGCCCGGCAAGCTTCACCACACAGCCGTCGGGCGCGATGTTGCCGTAGCAGATGCCGAACCCGCCACGCGCCTTGATTGGCCGATCAACGGTGACAATCACCTCCTGCCCCGGCGTTTCGGGGGCATCGCGGAAGTGATCGAACAGCGATTGCCCGGTGACTGTCGGCACATCGCGGATAAGGCCCGCTTCCATCAGTCGGCGCCCAAGCAAGGCGGTTCCACCAGCCGCGCTCATGTCGGGTGCCATGAACCGCCCGCCCGGCTTCAAGTCGGCAATCACCGGCGTTGACCGTGAAATCTCGTCGAACAGGTCGATGTCAAAGTCCGCCACGCCAGCTTCGCGCGCGATTGCAAGCAAATGCAGGACCAGATTGGTCGACCCCGCCGTGGCGGTGCCAGCAACCGCGGCATTGCGCAGGCTTTGGGCAGTGATCAGGCTGCGCGCATTGCGGCCGGCGCGAAGTGCCTCGAGCACGAGCCGCCCGGCGTCGAACGCCGCCTCGGCCTTGTCGGCATGAACCGCGGGAATGTCGTTAAGGCCGATCGGCGACAGCCCGAGGAAGCTCATCGCAAGCGCCATCGTGTTGGCAGTGAACTGGCCACCGCAAGCGCCCGCTCCTGGGCACGCCGCCATCTCGACCGCCTCAAGCTCGGTGTCGTCGATGGTCCCCGCGCTATGCGCTCCGACCGCTTCGAACACGTCCTGGATGGTGATTGCCTTGGCGCCGATATGGCCCGGCATGATGGATCCGCCGTAAAGGATCACGCTGGGCAGATCGAGCCGGGCCGCCGCCATCGCCGCGGCCGGGATCGTCTTGTCGCAGCCGACGATGAACAACACGGCGTCGAGCGAGTGACCGCGAACCGCGAGTTCGGCCGAATCGGCGATGACTTCCCGGCTCATCAGAGATGCGCGCATTCCCCGCGTGCCCATTGCAATCCCGTCGGTGACGACGATTGTGTTGAACTCGATCGGGGTCCCGCCCGCCGCCTCGATCCCGCGCGCGGAATGCTGTGCAAGGTCGCGCAAATGCATGTTGCACGGGGTTACCGTCGAGAAGCTGTGGACGATCGCGACCAGCGGCTTGGACAAGGCCTTCGCGTCGAAACCGGCGGCGTGAAGCATTGCTCTTGCGGGGGCCCGGGCCGGCCCTTCGACAATCTCGCGCGACGGCATTCCCTTCGAGGTCATCGACAACACCTGTAGCTTTTTGGATACAATGTTCACTCTCAAGCACGGTTGAGCAGGCAAGAAAAGCGCCAATTCCCGGGTGAAACTGCATTTTTGTGATTGCGCACTATATCGCAATGCAGCATAAGCAGCGGTGAACGGGATCCCAAATGGGTGCCCGGCTTTAGGACTTTTCGTTTCATGTCGCTGAATTCTACGCGGTTCTCCAACATTACCATGGCGACGTCGGGGGACGCGTACCTCGGCTTGCTGACGCTTGTACTTATTACCCGACATCGGGGAGCGGCCTAAGTTTCAGACAGTCCCATCAGGACCAAGGAACCAGACCCCCGCTCCCAACCGGAACGGGGGTTTTCTTTTGCGCGAAAGGATTACCCCAAGTGGAACGAATCTACACCAACGAAGACGCGAACCTGGACGCCCTGGCGGGCGGGACGATCGCCATCGTCGGTTATGGCAGCCAGGGGCGCGCGCACGCTCGTAACCTCAGGGACAGCGGCCTGTCGGTGGTCGTCGGCGCGCGGTCGGGCGGCATGGCGGAAGCCAAAGCGCGCTCCGACGGGTTCCGCGTCGTTTCACCGGCCGATGCCGCGCGCGAGGCTCAGCTGGTCTGCCTCCTCACCCCCGACCTCACGCATCGCACCGTCTATTCGCGCGATATCGAACCGAACCTTGCCGCCGGGGCTGCCTTGCTCGTCGCGCACGGATTTTCGGTGTTGTACGAGGAGGTCAAGCCGCGGGCTGACATCGACGTGATCCTCGTTGCCCCAAAGGCGCCTGGCGACCTGGTCCGCCGCGAATATGAAATCGGCCGGGGCGTTCCCTGCCTGTTTGCGGTTCATCAGGACTCGACCGGCTCCGCCCGCGACCGCGCACTCGCTTATACCCGAGGCATTGGCGGCACGCGCGCCGGAGCAATCGAAACCAGTTTCCGCGAGGAAACCGAAACCGATCTGTTCGGCGAACAGGCGGTCCTGTGCGGCGGCGCGACCGAGCTGGTCGCGTCCGGTTTCAAAACGCTCGTCGACGCCGGCTACAAGCCCGAAGTCGCCTATTTTGAATGCCTCCACGAACTCAAGCTGATCGTCGACCTGATGTACGAAGGCGGCTTTAAAAAGATGCTTCATTTCGTTTCGGAAACCGCAAAATACGGCGATTTCGTCTCTGGTCCGCGAGTCATCAACGATGAAACCCGCGCCAGGATGAAAGAGGTTCTTAACGACATTCAGAACGGCGCCTTCGCGCGCCAGTGGATCGCCGAAAGCGATGCCGGCAAGCCCGAGTATCAGCGGATGTGGGACGAGGATCTGGCGCAACCGATCGAGCAGGTCGGGGCCGAACTGCGCAAGCATATGGCGTGGCTGCAAACCGACCAGTCCGCCGTCCCCCCCGCCGAGCAACCCGCCCAGCCGCATTCGCAGGCCGCATAGTCGTGAGCGCCACCGCCGCCCAAATTGCACCAGCGCCCGACGCGAAGGCCGCGAGCGGCGCGCGGCTGGTGGTGGAAGCGCTGGAGCGCGAAGGCGTCAAGCACATCTTCGGCTACCCGGGCGGCGCGATCATGCCGGTTTACGACGCGCTGACCGGGTCTTCGCTCAAACACATCCTCGTACGCCACGAGCAGGCCGCGGCCCTGGCCGCCGACGCTTACGGTCGAGTGACGGGGAGGCCCGGCGTGTGCCTCGCAACCTCGGGGCCAGGCGCGACCAACCTTGTCACCGGGATCGCGAATGCGTTCCTCGACAGCGTGCCGATGGTCGCGATCACCGGACAGGTCGGAATGCCCTTGCTTGGCACCGATGCATTCCAGGAAGTCGATATCTTCGGAATCACCTTGCCGATCGTCAAGCACAGCTTCCTCATCCGCCGGACCCAGGACATTCCCCGGATATTCGCTGAAGCCTTCCGCATCGCGACGACCGGCCGCCCCGGGCCGGTGCTGATCGACCTGCCCAAGGACATCGGCACGGCGGTCGTCGTTCCGGACGAGATCGAGCTTGCGGACGAACCCGTCCAGCCACTCGATGAAGCGGCGATTGCAGTCGCCAACGCCTTGATTGGCGAAGCCTCGGCGCCGGTCCTGTACTTCGGCGGCGGGGTTGCGATTGCACGCGCCGAAAGCGCGCTTCGCGCCTTTGCCGAGCGAACTGGAATTCCGTCTGTTGCGACTCTCAAGGGCCTTGGCGGAATCCCGACCGACGCGCCCAACTTCCTCGGCATGCTTGGGATGCACGGCGCTCGAGCAGCCAATATCGCGATCGACAATTGCGACCTCCTGATCTGCGTCGGGGCCCGGTTCGACGATCGCGCGACCGGCAAGCTCGACAGCTTCGCACCGCGCGCGAAGGTCATTCATCTCGACGGCGACCCGGCGGAAATCGGCAAGCTGCGCGTTCCCGAAGTTGGCTTGGCGGGCGACTTGACGACCATCCTCGATCGCCTGACGGCCACTCCGCCAATTGCCGGCTGGGCAAGCCGTTGCCGCGCGCAGAAAGCGATGTGGGCACCGCGATACGATGCGCCCGGCCAGGGCGTTTACGCTCCCGCGCTGCTCAAGCAATTGTCGGAAGCCGCGGGCGATGGTGCGATCTTCACCTGCGATGTCGGTCAGCACCAGATGTGGGTTGCCCAGCATTGCCGCTTCAGCCGGCCGCAGGCCCATCTGACGAGCGGGGGCCTCGGCACTATGGGGTTCGGAGTTCCAGCCGGCATTGGAGCGATTCTGGCCGAACCCGAAGCGACCGTCATCACCATTTCTGGCGATGGCTCGTTCATGATGAACGTCCAGGAGCTGGCGACCATCCGCCGTTACCGGCTTCCGCTGAAGATCGTTCTCATCGACAATTCGCAGCTCGGCATGGTCCGGCAGTGGCAGGAGCTGTTTTTCGAGGAGAATTTTTCGGAAATCGACCTCAGCGACAATCCTGACTTTTCCGAGGTCGCCCATTCGTTCGGGATCGAGGCCTTCACCATCGACCACCGCTCCGAGGTTCCCGACGCGATCCGCCGGCTGCTCGGAACCAGCGGGCCAATCCTGTGCCACGTCCGAATCGATCCGCGCGAGAATGTGTGGCCGCTGGTCCCGCCCAACAGCTCGAACGTGCAAATGATGGAAAAGGGCTGGTGATGGAACGCCTCTCGATCGAATTCATGCCCGCCGAAGGGGCATTGGTGCGGATGCTCGGACTGGTCGAGCGCCGTGGCTATGTCATCCGCAAGGTCGCGGCTGACGAGCATGCCGACGGTGGGTCGCTGATCATCGATGTCGAGCCGCGCGACCCGGGGCGCCGAGTGCAGGTGGTGGCCGGGCAGCTCGGCCGCCTCATCGAAGTCACGTCCGTCAGCCTTGAACCGCGCCGTGCAGGATCGCCCACATGACCCACATCAAAATATTCGACACGACTCTTCGCGACGGCGAGCAGGCGCCGGGCTTCTCCATGACGCCCGAGGCCAAGCTGCGCATGGCCAAGGCACTTGCGGCGCTCCGGGTCGACGTCATCGAGGCGGGATTTGCCGCTTCGTCGCCGAACGACGCGCAATCGATCGCCGACATATCGGCGGCGGTCGAAGGGCCGATCATCTGCTCGCTCGCACGGGCTGTTCGCGACGATGTTCGGGCGTCCGCGACTGCTCTTGCTGCCGCACCCCGTAAACGCGTGCACATCTTCATTGGAACCAGCCCGCTTCATCGCGCGGCGAAGCTTCACATGAGCCCAAAGCAAGTGCTCGAAGCAATCCGCTCAAGCATCGGCTTTGCCCGAGATCTTTTCGACGACATCGAATTTTCCGCCGAAGACGCAATCCGTACCGAGCGGGATTTTCTGGTCGAAGCCCTGTCGCTCGCCGCGGCACAAGGCGCGACTACGCTCAATGTCCCCGACACCGTCGGCTATACCACCCCCGACGAGATCTACGATCTGTTCCGCTTCCTCGACGGCGCGGTCGACCGGCCCGAAGGCGTCATTTTCTCGACCCATTGCCATGACGATCTGGGCATGGCGGTCGCCAACTCGCTGGCCGCGGTCCGGGGCGGAGCGCGCCAGGTCGAATGCGCGATCAACGGCATTGGCGAGCGGGCCGGCAATTGTGCGCTCGAGGACGTCGTCATGGCGCTTCGGACCCGCGCAAATTACTATGGCGCCTCGACCAATATCGACACCACCAGGATCATGTCGGCAAGCCGCACGCTGGCCCAGATCACCAACAACCCGCCGCCGCGCAACAAGTCGATCGTCGGAGCCAATGCCTTCGCTCACGAGGCCGGAATTCACCAGCACGGGGTCCTTCAAAACCCGGAAACCTACGAGATCATGAAACCGCAGGACATCGGCCTGGTCATCGAGGGAATTGTTCTTGGCAAGCACAGCGGCCGGCATGCGCTTGCAGCTCGCTCCAAGGCACTTGGCTACGAGCTTGAAGGCGACCAGCTCGACAAGGCGTTCACGGCCTTCAAGACCGTCGCCGACGAGGTCGGGATCGTCGATACCGCGCGGCTCCTCGCACTTCTTGCGCAAACCCATTCGCAGCGTCCGCGCGAGCTTTGGAAACTGTCCAAGGTCGACATTCGCGCACCGGTTTCGCCGACCGGCTGGCCGGTCGCACGAGTCGAGCTCGAACATGGCGCCCGCGGCCGGGTGACCGATGTCGCAAGCGCCCCGGGAGCGCTCGACGGAGCCTTTGCTGCAGTCAGCCAGATGCTCGACATCACCGCGCGCGTCGACAGTCTCGACATGCAATATCTCGCCGCCGATCCCGACGAGCCCAGTACCGACGGTCAGGGCGCCAGCGTGCTGGTTGAAATGACCATCGAGGTGGAGGGCGAAATCTTTGCCGGACGGGCCCGTGCGCGCGACATCCTTCCGTGCTGCGTATCGGCCTTCATCGACGCCGCAAGCAATGCGCAAGCGGTTCTCGACTTGCGCGCGAGCAACAGCAGAAAGGTCGAGGCAGCGTGATCAACATCGTCATATTGCCCGGTGACGGAATCGGCCCCGAAGTTACCGCAGAGGCTGTCTCGTGCCTCGCCCAACTGTCCGTCGATCACGATCTGGGGCTTGCCTTTACCGAGCATGATTTTGGCGGAGTTGCGATTGACCGGCACGGCGATCCCTTGCCCCCCGCGACATTCGAGGCCTGCCGCGACGCCGACGCCATCCTGCTCGGCGCAGTTGGCGGGGACCAGTGGAACGATTGTGCGCTCGTCCCCGAATCCGCACTGCTTCGCATCCGTGCGGAGCTCGGCCTGTTCGCAAACCTGCGCCCGGCCAAGGTGCTCGACGGGCTTGCACATGTGTCGCCGCTTCGCTCCGATATTTCGAAGGATGCCGACGTCCTTGTCGTGCGCGAGCTGACCGGCGGCATATATTTTGGCGAGCATAAGTCGGAAGCGAACTGTGCGTCCGACATGTGCACCTACAGCCGGGCGGAGATCGAACGGATCGCGCACGTCGCTTTTTGCTCGGCCCGCCATCGCCGGCGCAAGGTGACCTCGGTCGACAAGGCCAACGTCCTGGCGACATCGAAGCTGTGGCGCCGGACTGTCACCGAGATCGCGCGCGCCTATCCGGACGTCGAGCTGGAGCACATGTATGTCGATGCCTGCGCGATGGCGATCATCACCCAACCGCGCCGCTTCGACGTCATCCTCACCGAAAATCTGTTCGGCGATATCCTGTCGGACGAAATGTCGGTGATCGCCGGGTCGATCGGCCTGCTCGGTTCGGCAAGCATTGGATCGAGCGGGCCCGGCCTGTTCGAACCGATCCATGGCTCTGCGCCGCAGCTTGGCGGCCTCAACGTCGCCAACCCGTCGGGCGCGATCGCCAGCGCGGTGATGATGCTCGATGAGCTTGGCCTGCTGGACAGTGCCCGGCTGCTGTCCGACGCGCTTGATGCAACGCTGATCGAGGGCGTTCGCACCGCCGATCTTGGTGGGTCCGCCTCATGCTCCGAATTCGGACAGCGGGTTCGCGACAATTTGCGTACCGGCCAGGTTCGTCTTGAAGCGTTTCGCGAGCTTATCGCGATGAACCGCGGCTGCTGCGGGTGAGCCAGTCGCCACGAACCCTTTATGAGAAAATCTGGGACGCGCACGTAGTCGCGCGTCGCGATGACGGCACGTGCCTCATCTACATCGACCGGCATCTGGTTCACGAAGTCACCTCCCCCCAGGCGTTCGAGGGGTTGAGGATGGCAGGGCGCACGGTTCGCCGGCCTGATCTCACCCTTGCGGTCGCGGACCATAATCTGCCGACAACGGCCCGGGTCGACCGATCGGGCGCGCGGATCCCGATCGCCGACCCTGCCAGCCGCGAGCAACTTGCAGCGCTCGAGGACAATGTCGCCGCGTTCGGCGTTCCGTACATCGATGCCAACGCGGCCGAACAAGGCATCGTCCATGTCGTCGGTCCGGAACAGGGGTTTACGCTGCCGGGCACGACGGTGGTCTGCGGCGACAGCCATACCGCTGCTCATGGCGCGCTCGGTGCGCTTGCCTTCGGAATCGGGACCAGCGAGGTCGAGCATGTCCTCGCCACCCAGACGCTGATGATGAAGCCTTCACCAACGCTGGAAATCCGGGTCGACGGAACGCTTGGCTTTGGGGTCACTCCAAAGGACCTGATACTTGCGATCATCGGCCGCATTGGAGCCGCTGGCGGTTCCGGGCACGTCATCGAATATCGCGGGTCAACCTTCGCCGAGATGAGCGTCGAAGGACGACTGACGTGCGCCAACATGTCGATCGAGGCAGGCGCGCGATCGGGCCTTATCGCGCCCGACGACAAGACCTTCGCATATCTTCGTGGCCGGCCGATGGCGCCCCGCGGCCAGGACTGGCTTCGCGCGGTCGAACAATGGCGCTTGCTCGCCACCGACGACGGTGCCCGGTTCGACCGGTCGATCTGGATCGACGCCAGCGAGATCGCTCCGACCGTCACCTGGGGGACCAGCCCCGAAGACGTCGCGCCGATTACCGGCATCGTTCCCCACCCGCACTCCTTCGACAGCCAGGCGAAAAGCGACGCCGCCAGGCGAGCGCTTGAATATATGGGCGTGCAGGCGGGGCAGCGGTTGCAGGATATTGCGATCGAACATGTCTTCATCGGAAGCTGCACAAATGGACGCATCGAAGATCTCCGGGCTGCCGCCGAAGTGCTCAAGGGTCGCAAGCTTGGCCAGGGCATCAAGCAGGCGATCGTCGTCCCCGGCTCGGGACTTGTGAAACGCCAGGCCGAAGCCGAGGCGCTCGACCGCATATTCATCGATGCCGGCTTCGAGTGGCGCGAGCCGGGCTGCTCGATGTGTCTTGCAATGAACCCCGACAAGGTCCCGCCGGGCGAGCGTTGTGCATCGACCTCAAACCGCAATTTCGTCGGCCGCCAGGGTCCGGGCGCGCGGACCCATCTGATGTCGCCGCCAATGGCCGCGGCGGCCGCGGTCACAGGCCGTTTGACCGATGTTCGCGACCTCGTCGGCTACGATGCCGCAAAGGCCGCGGCATGACCCCCTTCACCCGCGTCGAAGGCCGCGCCTACGTCCTTCCGCAGATCAACGTCGACACCGACCTCATCATCCCCGCCGAATATTTGAAAACGATCCGGCGATCGGGGCTTGGCCGCCACGCCTTCGACGTTCTTCGCCAAACCCCGGGGAACGTCTTCGACGACCCCGTCAACCGGGGCGCTCCGATCCTCATTGCGGGGGAGAATTTTGGCTGCGGGTCAAGCCGCGAACATGCCGCCTGGGCATTGTTCGACCTCGGCATCCGCGCCGTCATCGCGCCGAGCTTTTCGGATATCTTTGCAAGTAATGCCTTCAAAAACGGCATTGTTGCGGTAGAATTGGATCGTGCTTGCGTGGACGCATTGTTCCTGTGCGCTCGTCAGCACACGGTATGCGTCGATCTTGAGCGGATGTCGGTGACGTGCGGAACCGGCGACCCGGCCAGTTTCACGATGGACCCGTTCCGCCGTGAATGCCTGCTCGCCGGGCTCGATCAGATCGCACTGACGCTCACGCATGAGCCGGCTATCCGGGACCATGAAATAAGGATTGGTATCTGAAGTGATCAGGGTGCCGCACAAGCAAGGGCTCTACGACCCGGCGAATGAGCATGACTCCTGCGGCGTCGGCTTCATCGCGAGCATCAAGGGCGAGAAATCGCACGAGATCGTTCGCGACGGACTCCAGCTCCTCGCCAATCTTGATCATCGCGGCGCCCGTGGCGCCGACCCGCTGGTCGGCGACGGTGCAGGCTGCCTGATCCAGTTACCCGATGCGCTGTTCCGCAACTGGGCGCGCGAAGGGTCCGTCAACTTGCCCGCGCCCGGCGATTACGCAGTCGCGATGTGCTTCCTTCCAAGGGACGCCGCAAGCTGCGCAGTCGCGGTCGCCAGGCTCGAACGCTTCATCGAAATCGAAGGGCAGATTCTGCTTGGCTGGCGCGACGTGCCGATCGATACCACCGGCCTTGGCGAGGCGGTTCTGGATTCGATTCCGGTCATTCGCCAGGCAATCGTCGCGCGCGGCCCTCGATCGAGCGATCAGGATGCGTTCGAGCGCAAGATCCTGACGATCCGCAAGCAAACCCAGAACCCGTTGCTCGAACTCGCCGAAAAGCGGGAATTGCCCGACCTTGCCGAGTTCTTCATCGCCTCGTTCTCGAGTCGCACGATCGTCTACAAGGGGCTGTTGCTGTCACCGCAAGTCGGCACTTTCTATACCGATCTTGGCGACCCGCGGACGACTTCGGCACTGTCGCTGGTGCACCAGCGTTTCTCGACCAATACCTTCCCCAGCTGGAAGCTTGCGCATCCCTATCGGTTCATCGCTCACAACGGCGAGATCAATACCGTCCGCGGCAATGTGAACTGGATGAACGCGCGCCGCCGGACGCTCGAATCCCCGCTGCTCGGCGCGGATCTCGACAAGATGTGGCCGATCATTCCCCACGGCCAGTCCGATACCGCGTGCCTCGACAACGCTCTCGAGCTGCTGCTCGCGGGCGGCTATTCCCTCCCCCATGCGATGATGCTGCTCATTCCCGAAGCCTGGGTCGGCAATGCGCAGATGAACCCCAAGGTGCGGGCGTTCTACGAATATTACGCCGCGGTCATGGAGCCGTGGGACGGCCCAGCTGCAATCGCCTTCACCGACGGGCGGCAAATCGGCGCGACGCTTGACCGCAATGGCCTTCGTCCGGCGCGTTTCTGCGTCACCGACGACGGTCGCGTTATCATGGCTTCGGAAAGCGGCGCGCTTCCAATTGCGGAGCGCAGCATCGTCCGCAAATGGCGGCTTCAACCCGGCCGGATGCTGCTCATCGACCTCGTCGAGGGGCGCATTGTCGAGGACGAGGAAATCAAGTCCCGCCTGGCTTGCGAAAAGCCGTACGGCGAATGGCTTCAGGAAACCCAGTTCAAGCTTGAGCAGCTTCCCGCCGGCCACGATGCCGACCACGCCGAGCGTTCGGCAGCCGACCTTGCAAGCACCCAGCGGGCGTTTGGCTACACCGACGAGGACATCAAGTTCTTCCTCGCGCCGATGGCCGAGGGCGGCGACGATCCGATCGGCTCGATGGGCACCGATACCCCGATTGCGGCGCTGTCGGACCGGCCCAAGCTCTTGTTCGACTACTTCCAGCAGAATTTCGCGCAGGTCACAAACCCGCCGATCGATCCGATCCGCGAGGCGATGGTGATGAGCCTGGTGTCGATGATCGGCCCGCGGCCCAACCTGCTTGGCCACCACGCCGGGACTCACAAGCGGCTCGAGGCATTGCAGCCGATCCTCACCGACGAGGATCTGCAGAAGATCCGCAACATTCACGACGTGCTTGACGGCGCGTTTCGAACCCAGACCCTGGACGCCAGCTGGGCCGGCGGAAACGGGCTTGCACTCGAGGCGGCACTGAAACGTTTGTGCTGGGAAGCGACCGAGGCGGTTCTGGCCGACATCAACGTCCTCATCATTTCCGACCGGGCGGCCGGTCCTGACCGGGTCGCAATACCCGCAGCGCTGGCAACCGCGGCGGTCCACCATCATCTCATACGCCAGGGCTTGAGGATGCAGACCGGGCTCGTCGTCGAAACCGGCGAGGCGCGCGAAGTCCACCATTTCTGCGTTCTTGCCGGCTTCGGCGCCGAGGCCATCAACCCCTACCTCGCCTTCGAGACGCTGGATCAGCTCCACGCGCTGGGCGAGCTTCACCATCCGCGCGAAAAAATCCGCAGCAATTACATCAAGGCGGTCGGCAAGGGCCTTTTGAAGGTCATGTCCAAGATGGGCATATCGACCTTCCAATCCTATTGCGGCGCGCAGATTTTCGACGCGATCGGCCTCGCCAGCGAGCTGGTTGAAAAATACTTCACCGGAACCGCCACGGTCATCGAGGGCATCGGCCTCGACGAAATCGCCGCGGAGACGTCGCTTCGCCACCTTCGCGCCTATTCCAGCGAAGGCCGCACTGTGGACGTCGGCGGCACTTACGCCTGGCGGTCAGGGGGCGAAGCCCACGCCTGGACGCCCGAGACGGTCGCCAACCTGCAACATGCCGTTCGCGGCAATTTGCCCGACAAATATCGCGCCTTCGCCCAAGGCGTGAACGACCAGAACCGGCGGCTGCTGACCATTCGCGGACTGCTTGACTTCACCCCGGCCGAAATTGCCGTTCCGCTCGACGAGGTTGAGCCGGCAAGCGAAATCGTCAGGCGTTTCGCCACTGGAGCGATGAGTTTCGGCTCGATCAGCCGCGAAGCGCATTCGGCGCTTGCGATCGCAATGAACCGCATTGGCGGAAAGTCGAACACCGGCGAAGGGGGCGAGGAGCGCGACCGTTTCAAGCCGCTCGCAAACGGCGATTCGATGCGCTCGGCGGTCAAGCAAATCGCCTCCGGGCGCTTTGGAGTCACCACCGAATATCTGGTCAACGCCGACGAATTGCAGATCAAGATCGCACAGGGTGCCAAGCCCGGGGAAGGCGGACAGCTGCCCGGCCACAAGGTCGACAGCCATATCGCGGCGGTGCGCCATTCGACCCCTGGAGTCGGGCTCATTTCGCCGCCACCGCATCACGACATCTATTCGATCGAGGACCTTGCGCAGCTCATTTACGATCTGAAGAATGTCAACGAGACCGCCCGCGTGTCGGTCAAGCTGGTGTCCGAAATCGGGGTCGGCACAGTTGCCGCCGGCGTAGCCAAGGCACGCGCCGATCATGTCACCATCTCGGGATATGAAGGCGGCACCGGCGCCTCGCCGCTGACCTCGCTGACCCACGCTGGACTACCCTGGGAAATCGGCCTCGCTGAGACCCAGCAAACCCTCGTCCTTAATGGGCTTCGTGGCCGCATTGCAGTCCAGGCCGACGGTGGATTGCGCACCGGCCGCGATGTCGCGATCGCAGCAGCGCTCGGCGCGGACGAGTTCGGCTTTGCAACCGCCCCGCTGATCGCTGCGGGCTGCATCATGATGCGCAAGTGCCACCTCAACACCTGTCCGGTCGGGATCGCCACCCAGGACCCGGTGCTTCGCAAACGCTTTACCGGCACGCCCGAGGACGTGATCAACTATTTCTTCTTTGTCGCCGAGGAATTGCGCGAGATCATGGCATCGCTCGGCGTTCGCCGGCTCGACCAGATGGTCGGCCGCACCGACCTCCTCGATGCCCGCCGAGCAGTCGACCACTGGAAGGCGCACGGGATCGATCTTGGCCGGCTGCTCCACCAGCCGACGGTCGCTCCAGGCGTTGCGCGCTCGAACTCCGAGCGGCAGGACCATCGGCTTGAGGAATTGTTCGATCGCGACCTGATCGCGGCCGCTCTGCCCGCGCTCGACGACGCCACGCCGGTCCTCATCGAGCGCGAAGTCCGCAACGTGCACCGCAGTGTCGGCACCATGCTGTCGGGCGAGGTGGCCCGCCGCTTCGGTCATGACGGGCTTGCCCGGGACAGCATAAAGGTTCGACTGACCGGGACTGCGGGCCAGAGCTTTGGCGCCTTCCTTGCTCATGGTGTGTCGCTCGAACTGACCGGTGATGCCAACGACTATGTCGGAAAAGGGCTGTCGGGAGGCCGTGTCGTGGTGCGCCAGCCCGACGGGGTCGACCGCGACCCCGGCGCCAACATCATCGTCGGCAATACCGTGCTGTATGGCGCGATTGCGGGCGAGGCATATTTCGAAGGTGTCGCCGGGGAACGCTTTGCAGTTCGCAACTCGGGCGCGGTAGCAGTTGTCGAAGGCGCCGGTGACCATTGCTGCGAGTATATGACCGGGGGCACGATCTGCGTCCTTGGGCCGGTTGGCCGCAATTTCGCCGCCGGCATGTCGGGCGGCATCGCTTACGTCTACGATCCCGACGGCAGGCTCGAGCAGCAGTGCAACCTCGACAGCGTCGCGCTCGAAGCGGTCACGCCGGCGGGCACATCGCGAGGCGACGGCGCTCCCCAGCTTGCAGCGGCAAGCGTTCACGACTGCGGCATGGGCCATCCGCTGCGGCATGACGCCGAGCGGCTGCACATCCTGCTCGAGCGACACCAGCTGGCGACCGGAAGCCGCAAGGCGGCGGCTTTGCTTGCCAATTGGCCCAGCGCTCTGCAGCATTTCGTCAAGATCGTTCCAAACGAATATCGGCGGGCGCTGGCCGACCTTGAACTCGGCCCGGCGGCCGTGGCAGCGGAGTAGGACTAACCGATGGCCACGCCGACAGGCTTTCTTGAAGTCGAGCGCCGGGACCGCGCTTACGCCCCCGTCTCCGAACGGGTGAAACACTGGAACGAGTTCGTTCTCGATCCCGGGCCCGAGGCGGTATCGGCGCAAGCGTCGCGCTGCATGGATTGCGGAATTCCGTTTTGTCACTCGGGCTGCCCGGTCAACAACCTTATTCCGGACTGGAATGCGCTGGTCGACGAGGGCGACTGGCAAGCAGCGATCGAGCGACTTCACGAGACCAACAATTTCCCCGAAGTCACCGGCCGGATCTGTCCCGCGCCATGCGAAGCGGCGTGCACGCTCAACATCAACGACGACCCGGTCACCATCAAGTCGATCGAAGCAGCAATCGCCGACCGGGCGTGGCGCGAAGGATGGGTTAAGCCGCGCGCGGCGCCACGCGGCAGCGGCAAGCGCATCGCAATCGTCGGCTCCGGTCCAGCCGGCCTCGCCTGTGCCCAGCAGCTGGCGCGAATGGGTCATGCGCCAACGGTGTTCGAGCGATCTGACCGCCTCGGTGGCTTGCTCCGCTACGGCATTCCCGACTTCAAGCTCGACAAATCGATCATCGATCGGCGGATCGAGCAGATGGAGATCGAAGGCGTCATTTTCCGAACCAACGTCGAGATCGGGGTAGCGGTCTCGGTCCAGCGGCTACTCGACGACTATCACATCCTGGTTCTGGCCGGCGGAGCCGAGCAACCGCGCGACCTGCAGGTACCGGGCCGCGACCTTGGCGGCGTTCATTTCGCGATGGATTTCCTCACCCAGCAAAACAAGCGCAACGCCGCCGAGACCGGCGACAAGTCCACCGCCGGAGAGCAGATCAGCGCCCATGGCAAGCATGTGCTTGTCATCGGCGGCGGCGATACCGGATCGGATTGCATCGGCACCGCCTTCCGCCAGGGGGCCGCATCGGTCACCCAGCTCGAAATCCTGCCGCAACCCCCGCTCCACGAAAACAAGGCGCTCAGCTGGCCCGATTGGCCGATGAAACTGCGCACTTCGCCCGCGCACGAGGAGGGCGCAGACCGCGAATTCTCGGTGCTCAGCCGCGCCTTCCTCGGTGCCGACGGACAGGTCCGCGCGCTCGACTGCGCCCGTTCGCAGCTGGTCAGGGGCGCCGACGGAGCGACCAGCATCGAAGCCATTTCGGGCAGCGAATTTGAACTCAGGGCGGACCTGGTTCTGCTTGCCATGGGCTTCGTTGGGCCACGCCATCAAGGTGTCGTCGAAAGCGCCGGCGTCGATGTTACCCGGCAGGGAAACGTTCGCGCGGCGATGGGAGACTTCCAGACAAGTGGCGATCGCATCTTCGCCTGCGGCGATATGCGGCGCGGACAATCGCTGGTCGTCTGGGCGATCCGCGAAGGACGCGATTGCGCAGAGGCGATCCATCACTCCCTGCAAACGCAAAAGATGGCGGGCACGAGCGCAGCATCGGCGATGGCTTAGGCGTCAGGCACCGGATAGGCGGTGGTGTACTTCACGCGCTCCATCGCAAACCGTGACGTCACGTTCTTCAGCGGCACCAGCGAGATCAGGCGCTGATAGAAAGCGTCGACCGCGGTCATGTTCGGAACCGTGATCCGAAGCATGTAATCGACATCGCCGGCCATGCGATAAATCTCCATCACCTCGGGCATTTCGGTAACTGCCGTGGCGAAGCGGTCGAGCCATTCGTTCGAATGGTCGCCTGTTTCGATTTCCACGAAGACCGTAAGGCCGAGCCCGAGCGCGTCCGGATCAACCAGCGCCACCCGCTTGGTGATGATCCCGGTGTCGGTAAGCTTCTGGATCCGCCGCCAGCACGGCGTTTGCGACAGGTTTACGCGGCTGGCGATCTCGGCGACCGACATCGACGCATCATCCTGGAGCAGGGCGAGGATTTTGCGGTCGATCAGGTCCATCTACTTCCTCCTGACATTTTAGAAGATAATTCTACTTTTTCCATGCTGCTATGCAACATAATTTTTATTGTGTCGCGCGCTGTTGATCGCTTGCCTACATCTCAATACTTGAAGCTTCTGCAACGGTCGTAGAGCGCGTTGAGCGACAAAGACCGAAAGCAGATGAATTAGAATAATATTCTAAGGTGACCGGTGGCAGACGCAGACAGCCCAATCCAGTATCGCGGAGCCCGGCTTGAATTGGTCGGAGCCGACGGCGACGGCGTCGCGCAGCGCCTGCGGACATTGATCGATCGGACCGACGGCAAGATTGTCCTGACCAACGGTTTCGGCATCGAAGGCCAGTTGATCGCCCACCATATCTTCACCGAAAAGCTGCCGATCGACGTCGTCACAATCGACACCGGCCGGCTGTTCCCCGAGACCTACCGGCTGTGGCAGGCGATCGAGGAACGCTACGCAGTTCGCATCCGCGCCATTTATCCCGAGGCCGAAGCGGTCGCGGAAATGGTCGCCGATTCCGGGATCAACGGCTTTCGCTATGCCACGGATTCGCGCCTCGCCTGCTGCGGCGTGCGCAAGGTCGAACCGATGAAGCGCGCGCTCGCCGGCGCATCGGCGTGGATCACCGGTCTTCGCTCCGACCAGTCCTCGACCCGCTCGCGGGTGCGGCTGATCGACTGGGACGCAACCCGCGGGCTGGTCAAGTTCGCGCCCTTGTTCGACCGCACGCGCGGCTCGATCGTCGCCGAATGCGAACGCCTCGGCGTCCCCGTCAATGAACTCCACGCGCGTGGCTATCTCTCGATCGGCTGCGAGCCTTGCACCCGCGCGGTCGTGCCCGGTGAAGCGGAGCGTTCCGGCCGCTGGTGGTGGGAAGCCGACGACAGCAAGGAATGCGGCATTCACGTCGCCGATCGCGGACCAGGCCGCACCAGGGCGGCCTGAATGTCCCGCATTGGCCCCCTTCCCAACCTGCCGCTGTTCCATAAGCTTCACGGCCGCAAGGCGCTGGTCGTCGGCCACTCCAACGCTGCACTCTGGAAGGCGGAGCTGCTCGCGGCCGCCGGCGCGACGGTCGTTCGGGTCGACAGCTGGACGGCCTCGGATCTCGCCAACGCGGCAATCGCCGTCGCCGACCTTTCCGATCGCGATGAGGCCCGCCGGTTTGCGCGGGAAGCTCGCGCCGCCGGAGCAATCGTCAACGTCATCGATCAACCCGATCTGTGCGACGCGCAGTTC
>JBDSSR010000005.1:0-3149 GCA_039928675.1 Sphingomicrobium sp.
CCGCCTTGAAGCGGTAACCCGGAGTGATGAAAATCGCGGTATCGCCCTCGAACGGGTGGATTGTCCCGCTCTCGTCCGCAGCGCTTTCGAGCAAGCGCAGGCTGGTCGTCCCGACCGCGATCAGCCGTCCGCCCGAAGCGCGCGCGGCGTTCAGCCGAGCGGCGGTCGCCTCGTCGATCCGGCCCCGTTCCGAGTGCATCCGATGCTCGCTGGTGTCGTCGGCCTTGACGGGAAGAAAGGTGCCCGCGCCGACGTGCAGGGTCAGCGCCTCGCGCCCCACCCCGCGCGCATCGAGCGCTTCGATCAGGCGCGGCGTGAAATGCAGCGCGGCGGTCGGCGCGGCCACCGCCCCGTCCCGCCGCGCGAACATCGTCTGATAGTCGGCGCGATCCTGCTCGTCGGTCGCGCGCTTCGACGCGATATAGGGCGGAAGCGGCATCCGCCCGGCCCGTTCGAGCAGAAGCTCAACCGGATCCTCGCCGGCGAAGCGCAAAAGCGCCGATCCGTCGTCGAACTTACGCTCGATGAGCGCCACCGCGCCATCGCCAAAGTCGATCGCCTCGCCGACCCGCACCCGCCGACCGTTGCGCAGGAACGCCTGCCACGAGCGCGGGCCTTCGCGCTTGTGGAGCGTGGCTCCGATCCTTGCCCCGAACCCGCCTTGCGGATCGTTTGAACGGCGCGCCCTGACACCTTCCAGCTGGGCTGGAATGACCCTCGTATCATTGAACACAAGCACGTCGCCGGGCCTAAGCAGGCGCGGCAGGTCGAGCATTGTCCGATCAGCGATCTGGTCGCCCTCGACAAGCAGCAGCCGGGCGCTGTCGCGCGGTCGTGCCGGGCGCAGCGCGATCCGCTCGGGCGGAAGTTCAAAATCGAAAAGGTCGACGCGCATCTGGGCCCGGCTACCAAGGAAGGGACGTTGCCCCAACCCCCCATTCAGCCCAACCTTTGTTACCCGCCGAGATAGGCTTTCAGGATCCTTGTCGGTGTCGGCGGCGGCTCGCCCGGAGCGATCCTGTCGACCGCGTCCATCCCCGAAGTCACTCGGCCAATCACGGTATATTTGCCGTCAAGGTCCGGGTTGGGGACGAACATGATGAAAAACTGGCTGTTGGCGGTATCCGGGCTGTCGGTTCGGGCCGCTGCAACGGTCCCGCGAAGCAACGGTACGGCGGTGAACTCCGCCTTGAGGTCGGGCAGGCTCGATCCACCCTCGCCGGTGCCCTTGGGGTCGCCGCCCTGGGCCATGAAGTCCGGAATCACGCGGTGGAAGGTCAGGCCGTTATAGAACCCCTGGCGAACCAGGGTCTGAATTCGCACCACATGGTTGGGGGCAAGGTCGGGGCGAAGCTGGATCGTCACCGTTCCGCCGTCCGACAAATCGAGCATCAGCCGGTTGGCCGGGTTGGCGACTACTGCGGCCGGCGGCACGATGGCTCCAAGCGGCGCACTCGACGGAGCCGGCGGCGGCGCAGCGGCAACCAGCAGCGCTGCAAGTGGCGCCACGAAAAATCCAAACCTCAACAGTGTAGCCTCCTCGAACAGTGGCGCTTAGTGGCGCCGGCCGGCTGACGCGATCATGAACCGCGGGCCAGGAGACGGCGGACGTCCTCGGCGACCGCAGGCGGTACAAACTTGTCAATCTTGCCCCCGAAGATGGCGATCTCCTTGACCAGCTTCGATGCGATCGGCTGAAGCGACACATCGGCCATCAGGAAGACGGTTTCGATATCGTCGTTGAGTTGCTGGTTCATCCCCGCCATCTGGAATTCATATTCGAAGTCGGCCACCGCGCGCAGTCCGCGAAGAATCATCGACGCGCCCTGGCGTTCGGCAAAATTCATCAGCAGGTCGTCGAATTCGACGACTTCGATGCCGTCGCCGATCGCCGCCACTTCGCGCCGGACCATGTGCAATCGCTCGGCAACACTGAACATCGGCTCCTTCGACGGATTGGTGGTCACTCCGACCACCAGCTTGTCGACCAGATGAGCGCCTCGGCGGATGATGTCGACATGGCCCAGCGTGACCGGATCAAAGGTCCCTGGATAAACGGCGATTCGCATCAATGGTCCCTTTCAACCGCGAAGCGGGCGATAGCACGAAGCATGTCCGCTTCCTCGCCGTGACCCGACAAATGCTCAACTGCCTGGGCGACCAGGACGCCCGCCTGCTGGCGCGCCCGTTCCTCGCCGAACAGCGTGACGAAGGTCGCCTTTCCAGCGCTTGCGTCCTGGCCCGTGCGTTTGCCTGCAGCGGCCTCGTTACCGCTATGGTCGATGAGGTCGTCGGCGATCTGGAAGGCCAGGCCGATGTTGCGCGCATAGCCGCGGTACGGGGTTCGCGCCTCGGGCGGCATCTTGGCCATGATGCACGCCGCGTCGACGCAATATTCGATCAGCGCTCCGGTCTTGAGCTGTTGAAGCCGGGTGATCGCGGCGATGTCGAGTGCCTGTCCCTGGGCCGCCAGATCCATCATCTGCCCACCGGCCATGCCCGCCGGTCCGGTCGCGCGCGCAAGATCGAGCAGCAGTTCAGAGCGCACCCACGGGTCTTCATGGGTGGCCGGGTCGGCAAGGATTTCGAACGCAAGCGCATTGAGGCTGTCCCCCGCTAGCACCGCCTCGGCCTCGCCAAAGGCCTTGTGGACCGCGGGCTTGCCGCGGCGAAGGTCGCTATCGTCCATGCACGGCAGATCGTCGTGGATCAGCGAATAGGTGTGGATGGCCTCGATCGCGCAGCCGACCCGCAAGGCTCGGACGGGGTCGATCGCGAACAATCGTGAAGCCGCCACGGTAAGCAGCGGCCGAAGCCGCTTGCCGCCGCCGATCGCCGCATGGCGCATCGCCCGGTAAAGACGGTCGCGCGCATCGTCGGGAACGACCAGCAGGGACGCGAAGAAATCCTCGACTTCGCGCGCAACCCGCGATGCTTCGGCCTCGAGCGCATTGTCGAGCCGGTCGATCGTCTCAATCGGCATCGAAGGGCTTCAGCCCCGCGGGCTTGCCGTCGGCCCCAAAGGCGATTTGCTCGATCCGCGCCTGGGCATCCTTGAGCCGCGCCTCGCAATGGCGCTTGAGCCGGTCACCCTCCTGATAAAGGTCGATCGACTGGTCGAGCGGCGCTTCGCCCTTTTCGAGCGTGCG
>JBDSSR010000006.1:0-3735 GCA_039928675.1 Sphingomicrobium sp.
GCGGCATCAGCCCGGTGGCCGGATCGATCGTCATGGTTTCGATCTTTTCGGGCGCGTCATGGGCGACGGTCTCGATATCCATCCCGCCCTCGGTCGAGGCGACGATTGCGATTCGCCCGGTTTCGCGATCGACCAGAAGCGCCAGATAATATTCGCTGGCGATGTCGACGCCATCGGTGATGTAGAGCCGCTGGACGCGACGGCCGGCGGCCCCGGTCTGGACCGTGACCAGGGTCTTGCCGAGCATTTCGGCGGCATGTTCGCGAACTTCGTCGATCGACCGGGCAAGGCGAACCCCCCCCTTGGCGCCGTCCCCAAGTTCCTTGAACCTGCCCTTGCCGCGCCCGCCGGCATGAATCTGGGCCTTGACCACCCACAAGGGTCCGGGAAGCTTGCGCGCTGCATCGACCGCTTCGTCGACGGTCATTGCCGCAAAGCCCGCAGGGACCGGAACGCCGAACCCGGAAAGCAGCTCTTTGGCCTGATATTCGTGGATGTTCATGGCCGCCGCCCTTAATCAGAAGCAGGCAGCGATGCAAAGTGACGACCGCCCTTCCCGCAAGATCATCCATGTCGACATGGATGCCTTTTACGCGTCCGTCGAACAGCGCGATAACCCCGATTTGAAGGGCAGGCCGGTGGCGGTTGGCGGCGGCCATCGCGGCGTGGTTGCAGCCGCATCCTATGAAGCGCGCGCGTTCGGCATTCGATCGGCAATGCCGTCGGTCACCGCCAAGCGGCGCTGCGAGACACTGGTGTTCGTCAAGCCACGGTTCGAGATTTACCGGGCGGTGTCCCAGCAAATCCGCGCCATCTTCGCCCACTATACCGAGCTGGTCGAGCCGCTCAGCCTCGACGAGGCCTATCTCGACGTCACGCACGACCGCCACGGTTTTGGCAGCGCGCGGGCGATCGCGCAGGACATCCGGCGGCGGATTGCGGCGGAAACCGGGCTGACCGCATCGGCCGGGGTGTCCTATTGCAAGTTCATCGCCAAGCTCGCTTCGGATCACCGCAAGCCCGATGGCCTGTGCGTGATTACTCCGGAGAAAGGGGCGCAGTTCGTCGCGTCGCTGCCGGTTGCGCGCTTTCACGGAGTGGGACCGGTCACTGCAAGCAAGATGGAACGGCTCGGAATTCTTACAGGCGCCGACCTTCAGGGCTGGACCATGGCGGCGCTTGAAGCCAATTTCGGAAGCTCAGCCGGCTGGTACTGGCGGATCTGCCGCGGGATCGACGAGCGCGAGGTCAAGCCCGACCGGCCCTACAAGTCGGTCAGCGCCGAGCGCACCTTCGACGAGGATTTGCACGACGCCGAGCGGTTGAGCGCCGAACTGGAGCGGATCGCGGGTTACGCCTGGGACCGGGTCGAGCGGGCCGAGGTCGCCGGGCGGACGGTGACGCTGAAGGTCAAATATGGCGACTTCACGCTGATCAGCCGATCGAAAAGCTTTACTTGCGCGGTTCCCGACCGGCCAGCGTTCGCCGCCGCTGGCCAGGCGTTGCTGTCGGCGCTTTATCCATTGCCCAAGGGCATCCGCCTGCTTGGCCTCGGGCTTCATAACCTGGGTCAGGAACATGCGGCCGAGCCGCTCCAGCTGGGACTCGCAATTTGAACTTGGATATGATATAAAATTGTCACACAGGGCCGCGGCGTTCAGCTGCGGCCTTATCTTAAAGGACGCCACGAAATCGGCAGCTGAGGCCAATCAAGAGGTCTTTTGGGCTTGAGGTCTTTTGGCCTCCGAGTGTTTTAAGACCAAGGTCGTTTTTGGGGGGGCAGCAGGTTTGGGGACGCAGCAGGATGCGTCGGCCCATCTGCTTTAAACTGGACCCGCCTGCCGCATTTGGAACCGTCTGTCGCAGTTGGAAAGGTTATCAATGGCTACCAAGGCGCTCAGCTTCGATGTTGGCGATTTTGTCGTGTACCCAAAGCATGGCGTTGGCCGTGTCGTCGAACTTCAAAGCACCGAGATCGCGGGCATGCAGCTCGAGCTTTATGTGCTTCGCTTCGAAAAGGAAAAGATGACCCTTCGAGTGCCCGTCAACAAGGCGGACTCGGTCGGCATGCGCAAGCTTTCGTCGGACAAGACGATGAAGGACGCGCTCGAAACCCTGAAGGGCAAGCCCAAGGTCAAGCGCACCATGTGGTCGCGCCGGGCGCAGGAATATGAAGCCAAGATCAATTCGGGCGACCTGACGTCGATCGCCGAAGTGGTCCGCGACCTGTTCCGCCCCGACGACGCGCCCGAGCAGAGCTATTCCGAGCGGCAGATTTTCGAAGCCGCCTCGTCGCGTCTGGCGCGGGAGCTTGGAGCGATGGAGCAGACCGATGAGAAGGCCGCGCTGGCGCAGATTCTCGAGATCCTCAACGCTGCGTCGGTGTTCCACAACAAGGCCAAGATCGACGCCCAGCCGGTCGACTGATGCCGACGAAAAGCCAAAGGGGCGCCCCTCACCGGGCGCCCTTTTTTTTGGCTTTTTTTGGCGCTTGAGCCGATCGCCAAGCCGTGTTATATGCATAACACAGCAAGACAGGAGGGATTCATGCGCAAGTCAATCGTCGCAGCCGCAATCATCGCCGCTTCCGCGAGCGCGGCGGGATGCCACAGCCAAGGCCGCGAAAACCCCGGGCCGACGGTTTCGCGGACTTGGCAGGTCGGCAATTTCCACCAGATCGAGGTCGCCGGACCCTATGACGTCGAAGTGCGTACCGGATCGGCTGCGGGCGTCGCAGCGACCGGGGGCGAAAAAATTCTTGGCCAGGCACTCGTCGAAGTGAAGGGTGACACGCTGACCATCGGGCCCAAGGAGAGGCACGGAATGTTCCACTTCGGCTGGTCCAATCGCGGCCATGCCAAATTCGTCGTGACCGTTCCCGAGCTGACGCGGGCCGACCTTGCCGGATCGGGCAATGTCGTCATCGACAAGGTTGCCGGCACTGCGTTCGAGGGCGGGCTGGCGGGATCGGGCGACCTCAGCGTCGGGTCGCTCAAGGTCCAGTCGGCCAAATTCTCGATCGCCGGGTCGGGCAACGTCAAGGCCGGCGGCGGAACCGCAACAACCGTCCACTATGACATCGCCGGATCGGGCGACATCGACGCCGCCGGGCTTCAGGCGCAGGACGTCAAGGTCGGGATCATGGGTTCGGGCAACGTCAAGGCGCAGGCCAAGGGCAGTGCTGCAATCGATATCATGGGATCGGGCGATGCCACCGTTACCGGCGGCGCCAAGTGCCAGGTGAGCAAGATGGGATCGGGCGAGGCGCACTGTTCTTAAACCGGGCGTTAACCATAGGTGTGGAGACTGGGCCGATGCGCAGTCTCCTCATCGCGGCTTTGGCCGTCACCGCCCTTTCGCCCGCCCCAGTCGCTGCGGCCAGCCGCAACTTCGGTATCAGCGGGTTCCAAAAGGTGCGGGTCGAAGGCCCGTTTAGAATCCAGCTCCAGACCGGAGTCCCGCCGTTTGCGCAAGCGACCGGATCGCAGGCCGCGCTCGACCGCGTCGCGTTTGACATGCACGGCGACACGCTGGTCATCAAATCCGGGGTTTCGTCGTGGGGTGGCTACCCTGGAAGCGATGTTGGGCCAGTGACGATCGCGCTTGGAACGCATGAGCTGAGCTCGGCCTTGCTGACCGGATCGGGGACGCTCGGCATCGACACGGTCAAGGGGCTTGAATTCAATTTATCGGTTGAGGGGTCGGGCGGAGTCGAGATCGCGGCGGTTCGGGTCG
>JBDSSR010000007.1:0-4635 GCA_039928675.1 Sphingomicrobium sp.
AAAGCTCACGAGTGAGGAAGCGCGTGAATGGTGTCGGCCGATAGTCGCTGAACGGGCCGCTCGGAACGAACCCTTCGCTGGCATAGAGCGCAAGCGCCGCGGCGTAGGGCTCGGTTGACCCCGTTTCGAGACTCAGCCGGCGATGGCCGCGGGCGCGCGCCTCATCGACAATGTAGCGAAGCAGAGCCCGGCCAACTCCGCGGCCAAGCGCCTGGGGCACCGTCCGCATCGACTTGATCTCGCCATGGTCGGCGCCGATCGCCTTGAGCGCCCCGACACCGGCCAGCAGTCCGTCGTCCCGAACCGACCAGAAGCTGATTGCGCGATCGCGCAGCGAATCCGCGGTTAGCACATGGCACGCGTCGCGCGGCGACAAGGCGCGCATATCGGCAAAGTGAAAATCGAGCAGCGCCCGGACGTCGGCGCTGTCGAGATCGCCAGGATGAAAGGTCAGACCCACCGACGGTAACTCCATGTTTTTGACCGCAAGCCAAAGGAAGCGGACGCCTTGGCCGCCCGATAATGCTAGGTCGATGACGATGCGAACAATTGACGATGAGGCCGCCTGGGCGGCGTTCGAGCGCCGCGACCGCAGCTGGGACGGGCGAATTGTCGGCGCTGTCACCACCACCGGCATCTATTGCAAGCCAAGCTGCCCGGCGCGCCGCCCGAAGCGCGACCATGTCATTTTCTATTCCACTGCGGATCAGGCGCGGTTGGCGGGGTATCGCGCCTGCCTGCGCTGCAGGCCCGACGAGATCGGCCGCGACCGCCAGGCGATTGCGCGTGCAGTGGAGATGATTGAGGCCGCCGACGAGCCGCCGCCACTTGCCCAGCTCGCCCGCGCGGTCGGCTATGCACCGCATCATTTCCAGCGCCTGTTCACCCGCGATGTCGGAGTGTCGCCGGCGGCCTATGCGCGGGCGTTGCGCGCCCGGCGATCGACGAGTGCACTGACCACCAGCGCGCGGGTCACCGACGCGATCTATGACGCGGGCTATGCAAGCCCGAGCAACTTCTACAGCGACGCGAAAGAGAGAATGGGAATGACTCCATCGGCATGGCGCGACGGCGGGCGGGGCGAAACCATCCGCTGGACGGCATTCGACAGCCCGCTTGGGCCGATGCTGATCGCCGCGACCGCCAGGGGCATTTGCCGGCTGACCTTCGATGACAGCGTCGCTTCGCTTCACCGACTGTTCCCCAAGGCCGAGATTGTCGAGGACGAGGCCGGGATGCGCGACCTGGTCGAAGGCGCTCTGACCGCCATCGAAAGTCCGGCCGCCGCGCCCGAACTGCCGATCGATGTCGCCGGCACGGCGTTCCAGGAAAAGGTCTGGCAGGAACTTCGCAAGATCCCGCTGGGCGAAACGCGAAGCTATGCCGACATCGCTGCCGCCATCGGCAACCCGGGCGCGGTCCGCGCGGTCGGAAGCGCCAATGGCGACAACCATGTCTCGGTCCTTATCCCGTGCCACCGGGTGATCCGGTCGGATGGAACGCTCGGCGGTTATGGCGGCGGCCTTCCCAACAAGCGCAAGCTGCTGGCGGCCGAGGGCCATCGGCTTGCAGCGCCGGAATTGCCGCTGGTCGAATAGCCGCTTGCCCGGCGCGCGTTTGGCCTCGACAAGCGACGCGGGGGGCTGGTCGGCCTCGACAACCGAGGCCGAGGGGGAATGTATCGATGAGCGAAGTCGTCGAGACCGCAGACGTTGCGCCCAAGCGCCCATTGTGGCGGCGCATTTTCGAATTCCCGCTGGTGGCGATGGTCATTGCGATCGTCATCGTCATGCTGTGCCTGACCGCAGCGCAATTGATCGGACGCTATGTCGTTCCGCCGATCCCGGGGGTTTCGAACACCATCAAGTTCGACCTGATTGCAATCCCGATCCTTCTCGCCGCATATTTTCTTCTGATCCGCCACCTCGGCGCCCGCCGCCACGACGACTATCGCGATCCCGCGGCCTTGCGTCGGCTCGGGCTCGGGCTGGCCGGAGGCCTCGTCATATTTTCAATTGCGGTCGGGATCGCGGCGCTTCTCGGGGTGTACCGCATCACTGGACCAGGGGACGCCACCGACCTTCTTCCAGCACTGATCGCGGCGGCGATCTTCCCGGCGATTTCGGAGGAGCTTTTGTTCCGTGGCATCCTGTTCCGCTGGATCGAGGAGTTCGGCGGCAGCTGGATGGCGCTGTTGCTGACCTCCGCGCTGTTCGGCGCGTCCCATCTGATGAACCCCAATGCAACGCCGATCGCGGCCATCGGCATCGCCTTCGAAGCCGGCGTCATGCTCGGCGCCGCCTATATGCTGACGCGCAGCCTGTGGCTTCCGATGGGGCTCCACGCGGCGTGGAATTTCGCCCAGGGCGAGATCTGGGACATCCCCGTCTCGGGCACCAGGGTCCACGGCCTGGTCGTTGCAAAGCTCAGTGGCGATCCGCTGCTTACCGGCAACGGGTTCGGCCTCGAAGCCTCGATCATCGCAATCGTCGTCGCCACCCTGTTTGGGCTGTGGCTGTTGATGCTTGCGATCCGCAAGGGCGAGCTGGTGCGGCCGATGTGGGTTCGACCGAAGTTAGAGGCGGCCGCCTAGTTCGATTTGCCGGCCGGCGCGGCGGTACGCAGAACCGTCAGCGCATTTTTGCCGCGGCCGGCGTCAATTTCCGCGATCATCGTGCGCGCCATTTCGCCCGCGCGCTCGGAATGGGGCGAATATGCGACGACGACGAGCGTCGCCCGAGCCTCTGCATATTTGCCTTCGTTGAGATAGGCGATCGCCGAGTTCATCCGAACGCCGAGATCCTGCGGCGCGAGTTCGGACGCGTAATGGAGCGCTTCGATCGCATTGTTCGTCGGCCGAACGCCCTCGTGCGCGAACGTCGTGTAAAATTCGTAGAGCGGCTCGGGATCCTCGGTATCGATCTTGTTGGCGTCAATGAGGATCCCGCGCGCCTGTTCGAACAAGGTATGGGAGGCTTCGCGGTCGCCCGCCGCTTCCGCCCGGGCAGCGATGGCACGGCCCTTGAACACCATCGCCTCGGTGCTGCGCGGATTGGCCTTCAAGGCGCGATCGGCGGCGGCCTCGGCCGCGGCGGCGTGATCGGCGTTAAGTTCGGCTTCCGCGAGGGTCCGCTCGACCAGCTCGTCGCCGGGGTATTTGCCTTGGATCGCCCGGGCCTGAGCGGCCAGGTCTTCAGCAGGCTGGTGAAGCTTATATTTGATTTTGGATTGCAGCAGGATCGCTTGCTCGGCGCCCGCGCTTAGCCGGGTCATCTGGATCGGTTGTCCGCGCAACTGGTCCGTTGTCACCTTGAAGCTGAGGATCCCCTTGCTCCGATAAGCGTCGAGCTCGCGGTCGAGCTTGCCGACGTCGCCAAAGGCCTTCTGGGCCGCGACCATTGGCGCGCTGCCAGCCGAAAGCGCCTGGATGTAGGCTTTGAGCTGACCCTCCCGGTTCCTTGCTCCGAGCAGAAGATAGTGCGTGAGCAGCCAGCCACGACCGTAAAACACCGACCGCTGCTCAGCCGTCATCTTTTCGTGCATTCCGTTGAGGAGGACTTCGAGCGGGACCTTGGGTCCGTAAAGAATCTCGTCGGCGCGGAACAGCGGTGGCCGTCCGAACCAGATGCCGCCATCGCGGTCGAATTTCGGGGTCGAGAAGAATTCGGCGAAGCCCTCAACATACCATTCGGGATAGGGCCGGTTCTGGTCCTGCATCATCAAATGGTGCGTGTATTCGTGAAAGAAGATCGACTTGGCATCCTCGCCCAGCGTCGAGTCGCGCCCGATATAGGCGAGCGAGCCGCCGATTCGACCGGTGTAGAAGCCGTCGAGGAAGCCGGTCTTGTCGCCCGCCAAAGCCCGCACGTCGGCAGCCTTGGGGAGGACATAGAGCGTCAGCCGGTTGCCATCGCCGATTTCCGGATCGGGCATCTGCTTGACATAGCGGACGCCCGCGTCGAACCGCTCCAGCCAGGCAGCGAAGTCGCGCAGGTGCGCGGGATTGTCGTCGGCGTAGATGATGAAGTGCTTCGACTGCGCCTGATACCACGACGCGTGCGCAGGACCGCCGCACGACAAAAGCGCCGCCACGGCGGACGCCAGCCACGAATTACGCATCACACCCCCTTCTCGGCGATGCCAAGTAACAACGCTTTTTCGGAGTACGCAAGCACTGAGTTTCGCGGCCAATTCTAAAAGAAACTATATGGGTCGACGTCGACTCCGACCCGGACCTTGGCACTCCACTCGACGCCCGCCAGCCACTCGCGAATGACGTCCTGGACGTCGAGCGTTCGGCGGGCGTGGACCAAAAGCCGCTGACGGTGGCGGCCGCGAAGCATTGCCAGCGGAGCCGGGGCGGGGCCGAACACCGCCATTCCCTCGATCCTCGGAGCGGCCTGGCCGATGCGCCGGGCGACGCCTTGCGCCTCGCTCTGGTCCTCGGCCGAAACGACGATTGCAGCGAGGCGCCCGAACGGCGGCATTGCAGCTTCGCGCCGGGCTTGCGTCTCGGCGGCGTAAAAGCCCGCGACATCGCCCGAAACCAGCGCCGCGATGACCGGGGCTTGCGGTTCGTGGCTCTGAACCAGCACGCGTCCCGGCTTGTCGCCGCGTCCGGCGCGTCCGGCGACC
>JBDSSR010000008.1:0-5715 GCA_039928675.1 Sphingomicrobium sp.
TTCTCGCGGCTGCTTTGCGCAGTTTGCCGGGCATTGGCCAGTTCGACCTCGAGGAAGTTGGCCAGCGTCGATTTCGGTCCGGCCCGGGAAAGGAGATCAACAATTTCCTTGGCGACGCCTTCGTCGGCATCGGCATTGTTCTGGGCCCGGAGCGCGTTGAGATAGCTCGTCTGGACATCGAGAGTCACGTCGAGCGCGGTATTGGTTACGTCCGACGATGCAATCTGGCGCCACAGATCGGCCTGGGCGACCTGCCGGTGAATAACCCCGCCAACATCGATCGGCATCGAAAGATTGGCGGTCGCGGTCCCCTGAAACTGGCCAAGACTGGACACCTGATAGGCAAAAGTATTGCCCTGCCAGGCATAATCGTGCGCTTCCTGCTTGATTCCGGCGCTGGTGGTCAGGCTCGGCCGATATTGCGAGCGCGCATTGTCGTAGCGAAGCGTGTTGACGCTCAGCGATCGCTTGGCGCGGGCAGTCCTGAAGTTGCGCCGTTGAGCAAGCGCAACCGCATCGTCGATGCCAAGATCATAGGGCTCGGTCGAGGGCTGTCCCGCTGACTCAAGGCCGTTGCTCGCCTGCAGCGGCGGGTCCCCGGCGGCGGGCATGGTGGCGGCAAGCGCGCCAATGCCAAACAGGAAATGCAGGTACAGTCCCATGGGGGCACTCCGAAACGCGACTGGTATGTGGTGAAGCCCCGAACTTTAGGCACTAATCGAACCAAAATCGACCTTGAAACTGACGCTTTGACCCGATTTTTGCGGCGGCTCGGCGGCATTGGTTCGCGATAGCACGGCGACCGCCTTGCGATGTCTCCGGCCCGGCGGGTGATCGCTACTCCGCCGGCGACGTCGTTGGGGCGCGCGAGCTAACGTCCACCTTGCCCCGTCGCGGACGTTGGCGTTCGGCCGGACACGACGAGCACCAGCCCTGTAAACAGCGCAAATAAAAGACCGAGGAGGGTGACGACGAGCGCGCCGGACTTGCCAAACCCGGACAGGAAGAAAATCGCGAGGTTGAAGGCCATTCCGATGTTCCACAAGATGGTGCGAAGAGTCGATCGATCGCCGATATAGGCGACCACGAATGCAATTCGCGCCAGCATGAAGGCAACCGCCAGCGCGTCGACCCACGATTGGGGCGAGTGGCGGAACTCGGCGAGGAGGATCGAAACGGCAAAGAATGGGAAGGTTTCGAGGCCATTGATATGTGCGCCAAGCGCTCTCCGTCTGACCGGCTTTTCGTAGAACTGGGGGTCTCGTGGATTGGCGTTGTCGAACTCGCGACCGGCCAACGGCTTAACCGGGGCGATTGTCAGCAATGCCAACATGATCGAGCCGAATATGCACCACTCAGCTACAGTCATCGCATTCTCCGATAGCGGCCACCGGCCTAATAATCCTTACTGACCCGGACAGCGGCACTCGACCGCCCGACCGTCGAAATTGTCGACAGCAGCGAAAGCCAGCGGGTCATTTGATATTCGACCCGCGTCGCGGAATAGCCCTGGCCGTCGGTCACGACCTCCACGAACAGCTTGCGGGTGATGTACTTGCCCGCCGCGATCGCGGTTTTCTGGCCGGTCGCAATATCGGCCGGAACGATCCTTAGCCGGTCAAGCCCGACCGCCTTGCGCAGCGCATTGATCGGATCGAGGCCGCCGGAGCCGGAGCGTAATGCGCCGATCGCGCTTGCCAGCTGAAGCGCCTCGGGCGCCGACAGGTTGGTGATCGATGTGCCGAACAGAATTCGCGACAGCAATTCGTCCGGTGGAAGCGCGGGCGTGCTTGCAAAGGTGATTTCGGGCTTTTGCCCGGTGCCGCCGACGATGACGCTTGCATCGAGCCCCTGGAGTTGCGCGGTGGCATGGATGTCGAGCCTGGGATCGGGCGGGCTTTCGCCCTGCAGGCGGATGATTCCGCGGTCGAGGCGGAAGCTTCGTCCGGCGAAATTATAGTCGCCGCGAACCAGGTCGGCGCGGCCGGTGAAGCGTGGTTCATCGGCGAATCCGCCAACGTGGATGTTTGTCGTCCAGCGGCTGTCGATGCCGAGCCCGATGACCTGCAAGTCGCTTCCGGTAACGTCGAGGTCGAGCTTCCACGGATGAAGGTCGGCGGTCTCGATCACTTCTGACGGATCAAGATTGCGGTCGCGAACCTTGAGCATCGGAACCGCTGCCGCGGAACTTGCCTGGCCGAGCTGGAAGCGGCCTTTGACGAGCGCCAGCTTGCCCGAAATTGTGCCGCCATTGGAGTCCGAGCGGATGCGCAGCGGACCGGTCACTCGAGCCGCGATATCGTCGCGGTTGAGAAGCAGCGCCTGATTGGCGGTGAAGGCCAGATTGAGCAGCGGCTTGCCGCCCGCAAAGGTGACCGAGCCATTGCCCGAGACGGTCCCGCCGCCGCTGGTTTGCGCCGAAATCTTGCTGAAGATCAGCTGCGGCCCCGAAAAGCGCGCTTCGGTTGCGACCCCGCTGAGGACCATTCCGGTCACTGGGCTTTCGAGCCGCGCGTTGCGCGTGCGAAGGACTCCGCGGATCACCGGACTGGCCAATGTTCCGCCAACATCGGCCCCGACCGCAAGCGGCCCGGAAAGGTCGAGCACTTCGCTGCCGGTCAGACGCCACAGCGCGTCGGCTGGTCCGGAATAGCGCAGCTGCGCGAACAGCGGAGCGCGCATCAGTTCGGCGGCGAGCGGACCGTTGCCCATTGGCGCAAAGCGGGCCTGGGCCCGGCCGACGATCGCACCGTCGCTCGCGGCCACCGCGCGAAGCCCCGCCCGGCGGTCGTCGATCACCGCGGCCACGGCAAGGTCGATCGGCTTGGAGGCAAGCACCATCCCGGCCCGGCTGAGGCCACGCACCTTGAGATCGAGATGTCCGTTGCGATGGCCCTTCCAGGCATAATCGACGCGGCCGGTCGCCGATCCGGAAAGCCCGAGGCCGGGCCAGCCAATGTCGAGCACGTCGAGCGGCATTGCCCGAAGCTCGGCATGGATCTCCGGATCGGCGCCGCTTCGCCCCGAAAGCGTTGCATTGCCGCCGGCGAAGGTGATCGCGGTTGGCGCAAGCGCCCAGCCGTCGCCGCTGCGAGTCAGCACCGCCGCCTGGCGAAGCACCAGCGGCCGCCGCCTGACGGTCCCGCTGCCACTGATACTGATCCGGTCGGGGGTGACGTCCGCCACCGCCGAAAAGCCGAAGTCGGCGCCCCGGCTGCCGCTTGCGACAACGCGAACCTGGCCGCTCCCGTCGATCAGCCGGGCATTGGCGCTGATCCGTGCGAGCGCGATTTGTCCGGCCTGGACTCCGCGCGCATCGAGCGTTCCATCGATCGTGGTGTGATCGCCAAGAACGATGGTGGCGTCGACCCGCCCGTTGCGAACGGTCAGGAGGTCGGCAAAGCCGGCGTTGAGCACCGCCAAATGGGCATCGATCCGCTGCGCGCCCGCGACCGGCGCGAAGTCGAGCGTTCCGCCAAGCGAGCCCGAAAGCGCGAGCCGGCCCGCCACTCCGCCCGGCTCGATCCGCAGGTCACCGCTGGCATGAGCGCCCCCGGCGTCGAGCGAGGCGATGGCAATGACCGGCGCACCCCTGGCGGGAAGGAGTATTCGGCCGACCGAAGTGAAGGGCCCGAGCTTCGATTGCCCGCTTGCGCGATAATCGAAACCGGTCGCGACCGGGACCAGCGACAGATGGAGGTCGCGGATTCCCATGGCCTGGTTGGGGCTTGCGAGAAGAAGGTCGATGCGCGGCGACGCGATATTGCCGTCGAGGACCAGCCTGACCGGCCCGTAATCCGCCTGGCGCCCGCTTGCGACGATGTGGAACGTGCCGTCGAGGTTGCGCTGGCCGCTGCCCGTCAGGCGCAGTCCCGGAGAATAGAGGTCGATCCGGGTGAACCGCAAAATCCCGTCCGGGCCGCGCTCGATCGCTGCTTCGATGCGCGGCAGCCCTCTGGTCAGGCCGGCAAGGAAGCCATTGTCGAGCCGGCGCACCCAAACCTTGCCGGTGCCGACCACCCGGCTGCCCTTGCCGCCCGGCCCCGGGACGATGTGAAGGTCGGTCATCACGTCGACTATGCCGAGGCCGGGAACGAGATAGCGCTTCATCGCCCCCGACAGGGTCAGGTCGAACCGGCCGCTGGCAAGATCGACGAGGAAGGACAGCTTGCCGTTCCATCTGGCGCTCGACAGCCTCAAGCCGTCGCCACGAATGAAGCGCGGGCTGAGCGACAGCCAGCCTTCCACTCGCGGATTGGCAAGCATCGACCCGGCGACGTCGCCAAGCCCGCTGATTGCGGTTGCCGAAAGACGGATCGGAACGCGCATCGGCCACGGGCCCAATGTCCCCCGACCCTCGGCGCGAAGACCGGCAAAGCTGTTGGCGTCGATCTTCACGAAGCGCGAGGTCAGCCGGTACGAATAGTCCGCCGACGCCATCGCACCATTGAGGGTCCACACCATGCGGACCTTGTCGCCGCTCATCGTCGGATAGAGCGCCTTGGGCCGAAGCAGGTCGATGCCTACACGAAGCTGGCGGTAGCGGCTTGCGGAAAGGTCGATGCCGCCGCGAGCAACCGCGCGGATTGCGGGCGAAGAGGCGCTCAGCTGACCGTCGAGCAGCCCGCCGCTGAACGTCGCGTCGCCTCGGACTGCGACCACCGGGCCGGCAAGCGCGCGCATCCTCTCCGAAAGGAACTGGGCTGGGCCAATTTTTCCCTGAAGCCGATAGTGGCCGCGATCGACCCCGAGCCCGAGGCGGAGCACTGGTCGTCCATCGATATTGGCGGCGGCGCCGCCGCGCCACCGGGTCCAGCTGCCCTTGCCGGCGACGGCAAGGCTGAGCGGCCGCTTCACTCCGATCAGCGCTGGAACCAGGCCATCGGCGGGGGCGATCACCCGCGCATCGATATCGAAGGTGTCGCGAGCCGGTTCGGTATCGAGGCGGAAGGCGATCCGGTCGCCGCCATCGTTGAGCATCGCGCCAAGCTCGACCAGCGCCCGGCCCGAACGGATGTCCGCCTTGCCGTGGACGCTTCCGCTGCGTGCCCGGCCACTGACCGCCGGGCCGATGTCCAGCCGGTCGATACGAAGCTCGCCGATGTGAATGTCGAAGTGCGGAAGAAGCGGGCCCTTGCTTGCGCTCGGGCGCGTGCTCGGCAGCCGGCTGAGGGTCGCGCGCTGGGCGGTCAGGCTGTCGACCCGGAGCCGGTTATCGAGCCACGCAGCCGGGCTCCAGTCGACCTTGATGTTGGGTGAGGTGAAAAACACGCCTTTGGTGTCCGAGACCCGGACATTGCGAAGCTGCGACTGGCCGAACAGCGATCCGTCGATCCGGCCGATGCGGATGCGGAGCCCCGATGCAGTCTCGATGCCGGCGATCTTGTTGATGATGAAGCGGTGGCCCGGGGCAGTGTCGAGCAGCACCAGCCCGGCGGCGAGCAACCCGAGCAGGGCAATGAACAGGACCAGCAATTCGTTGAGCAAGCGCCGCGCCCAATCGGCGCGCAGGCCGCGGCGGGGTGGCTTGTTGTCGCTGGTGATAACGCTCGAAGCCAAGCTAGAACGCCTGGCCGAGCGAGACCGTCACCGCTACCGGGCCGTCACCCTGCTGCCGGTTGAGCGGCACGCCGAAATCGATCCGGATTGGCCCGAAGCTCGAATAATAGCGAAGACCAAGACCCGCGGCGAACCGCCAACCGCCGAAATCGGGCC
>JBDSSR010000009.1:0-1998 GCA_039928675.1 Sphingomicrobium sp.
CGGCGCGACGACGGTCCGGGCTCGCCGCCATGAAATCCACCGAGGCCGTCTCGGAAGGGATCGATCGACCAGCTCCAGCGTCCATCGAGGTCGGTAGAGGGCCGCATGTCCGCCCCGACCAGTGCCGCCATCTTGCCCTCCGGTCGCTGCTCAGCCGCCGCTGTTCCGGTGACCAATGCGGCAGCTGCGAGACAGGTTGAAATGCGTGCGATGAACATTGTCCGAAAATGCGCCTGCTTTGGCTTCAAGGTCAATTCGGCGCGGGCGTCGAAGTGACTGTTACTGCACTGCACCAAATCCACAGATTTCTGGTGAAATTCAATTTACTATCTTGCGCGAAAGTCCAGATCAGGCACAATAGGTAGTGGGGCGAATGGGGAGGACTGCAATACTTGGTATTCCATGCCGGAATTCTTATATTCTGACGGTGGGCGCGTTCGTCCCCGTTATCCACAGCCGGTCATGATGAAAAAAAGGCCGTTGGGCGTGAAAAAGGGCTAGGGTGCTAGCGATCGCTCCGAGTCGAACAATTCAGGAACGAATGGTCCTCCATGGGCCGGGTCAGAACGGGGAAGCGAGATGGATTTTTCAACCGGAAGCGAAGTCACCGGCGATGACGTCGCCACCGTTCCGACCGGCAGCAAGGCGGTCCACGCGCCGCGGTTCGAGGTCACTACCGATCCGTCGCGCGATGTCCTTCTCACCGAGTTCGGCAAGGATACGCTTCGCGACCGCTATCTGCTTCCCGGCGAAAGCTACCAGGACCTGTTTGCCCGGGTTGCCGCGGCCTACGCCGACGATCAGCATCACGCCCAGCGGGTCTATGATTATATCTCCAAGCTGTGGTTCATGCCGGCAACTCCGGTGTTGTCCAACGGCGGCACTGGCCGCGGGCTTCCGATCAGCTGCTATCTGAACAGCGTTTCCGACAGTCTCGAAGGGATTGTCGGAACCTGGAACGAGAATGTCTGGCTGGCGTCCAAGGGCGGCGGCATCGGCACCTATTGGGGCCATGTCCGCGGCATTGGCGAGCCGGTCGGCCTCAACGGCAAGACCAGCGGACTCATTCCCTTCGTTCGCGTCATGGACAGCCTGACGCTGGCGATTTCGCAGGGCTCGCTGCGGCGCGGTTCGGCCGCCTGCTATCTCGACATCGCCCACCCGGAAATCGAGGAGTTCCTCGAAATCCGCAAACCCTCGGGCGACTTCAACCGCAAGGCCTTGAACCTTCATCACGGAGTGCTGGTCACCGACGAATTCATGGAAGCCGTGCGCGAAGGCGCGGAGTTCACCCTTCGAAGCCCGCGCGACGGGTCGGAACGGGCCCGGGTCGATGCCCGCTCATTGTTCCAGAAGCTGGTCGAAACCCGGCTTGCGACGGGCGAGCCGTACATCATTTTCATCGACCAGGTGAACCGCTCGATGCCCAAGCATCACCGCGACCTGGGGCTCAAGGTCACGACGTCGAACCTGTGTTCGGAAATCACTCTTCCGACCGGCAAGGACCATCTTGGAGCGGAGCGCACCGCGGTCTGCTGCCTGTCGTCGCTAAGTCTCGAGACGTGGGACGAATGGAACGGCGACAAGCTGTTCATCGAGGACGTCATGCGCTTCCTCGACAATGTCCTTAGCGACTATATCGCGCGCGCTCCCGACGAGATGGCGCGGGCCAAGTACAGCGCCGAGCGCGAGCGTTCGGTTGGGCTTGGAGTAATGGGCTTTCACTCCTTCCTCCAGGCGCGCAGCCTGCCGTTCGAAGGGGCCATGGCGAAAAGCTGGAACTTGCGGATCTTCAAGCATATCCGGGCCCAGGTCGATGAGGCGTCGATGATGCTCGCAAAGGAACGGGGCCCGTGTCCCGACGCCGCCGACATGGGCGTGATGGAGCGCTTTTCGTGCAAGATGGCGATCGCGCCAACGGCGTCGATCAGCATCATCTGCGGCGGCACGTCGGCGTGCATCGAGCCGATCCCGGCCAACATCTACACCCACAAGACC
>JBDSSR010000010.1:0-3061 GCA_039928675.1 Sphingomicrobium sp.
TCGCCAAGGCCGATCATGTCTTCCGGCGACTCTATCATCGCGAACAACGGGCGCGTCGCAATGTTCACTCCGGCATCGGTCGCTTGCGCCGACAGCACCACTGCGACCAGCAGTTGATAGACGTTGGAAAATTTAAGCTCGGTAGTCGGCGCTGGATTGGCCTCGGCCAGTCGGCGAAAGAATTCAAAGGTTTGAGTGCGGTTCACGAAAGCTGGTCGAGCGCCTGGCCAAGCCGGTTCAGCGCCTCCGCAAAATCAGCGGCGGGAAGCGCGAAGCCGACGCGGAAATGCTCGGGCATTTCAAACCAGCAGCCAGGCACCACCGCCGTATCGAAGCGCCCACGCAAGAGCTCGTCGAGCCTTCGCGTATCGCCCCCCGCCCAGCGCGGGAAGGCCGTGATGCCATGCTCGGCGGGCGAGCTATCGAGATCGGTGCGGCCTGCGACGAAGATATTGAAAGCAATTCGGTTGCGCTCAAGCAGCGCCCGGGTGTCACCCGTCACTGGCTCGAGCTGCGCAAACGCGATGCAGGCCAACCGTTCGGCCTGATGGGCCTGATTCACGCCGAACAAGTCGTTCAGCCGCCACATCCGCTCGGCGAGCGCGGGGTCGGCAAGGATCCAGCCGCAGCGGAGGCCCGACAGGCCATAGACTTTGGTCAGGCTGCTGGTGGTGACGAACACATCGCCAAGCCGGGCAGCACTTGGCTGCCGCGGCACCGCGGAATCGAGATAGACTTCATCGACCAGAACCCTGGCGCCGACCCGCTCGGCGATTTCGCCAACCGAGCGCAGCTCGTCTTCGCTGGCCAGAGCGCTGCTCGGATTGTGGAGGTTGGTCAGCACGATCACGCGGGTGTTTTGCGTGGCCGTGGCTTCAATCCTTGCGGGATCGAGCCGAAAACCGTCCTTCGGGTTGCGTTCGAAGCGGCGGACCGCAGCGCCCAGAAACGATGCCGCGCCGACCAGAGGGTCGTAGGCAGGCCGTTCGATCAGCACCTCGTCGCCGGGTGCGACCAGCGTCGCAAGCGCAAGGAAGTTGGCCATCGCCGTGCCGTCGGCGGCAACGACCCGTTCGGTTGCAACACCGCAATGGCGAGCAATCGCCTCGCGCAGCGGCGGATAGCGCGGGTGGCTGGCGCCATCGAGCTCGAGGTCGTCAAGCGACAGTCCCAGACGGTCGAAGTGGACATGCTCGACCTCGCTCCCGGTCAGCGGATAGCGAACCGGCGGCTGGAACTTGGCCCAGTGCATATAGTCGGACTGCATGGTGCGGCCCGGAGTGCTGGCGCCGCCGCGCGGCTCCTTTGTCACGGCTGGCGGATCACGTCTTGCATGGAATAGAGGCCGGCGGGCTTGCCTATGAGGAATCGGGCTCCGGCAAGTGCGCCTTTGGCGAAGATCAGGCGGTTTTCGGCGCGGTGGGACAGAGTGACCTGCTCCTTGGGCCCAAGGAATTTCACCTCATGCTCGCCAGCAACGGTCCCGCCGCGAAGCGAAGCGAAGCCGATTGCGCCCTGACTGCGCTCGAGCCCGGTTCCGGAACGTCCGATTTCGGCTTCGATCTCAACGCCCCGGCCAGCGGCTGCGGAATGACCGAGAAGTAGCGCGGTCCCCGAAGGTGCGTCGGCCTTTAGAGCGTGGTGGGTTTCGACGATTTCGATGTCCCACTCGTCACCGAGCAGCGACGCAGCCTCGCGAACCAGTTCGGAAAGAACAGCGATTCCCAGCGAGGTGTTGGCGGCGCGAAGCACCGCGATTTGCCGCGATGCCTCGGCGATGCGCCCGGTCGCGGCTTGGTCGAGCCCGGTGGTTCCAACGAGGATCGGAACGCCTGCGGCAATCGCTTGGTCGAGGCTCGAACCAAGCGCTCCGGGGACCGAGAAATCCACCAGCACATCGCCATGATCCTGGTCGATCGCAAAGCCGGAGTCTTCGGCAACGACCATCGCGATCGCTTTCCCCATGCGGCCATCGGGCGCTATCAGGCTGAGGCGGATCGGCTGGTCGGACGTGCGCATTGCCGGTGGTTAGCGAAGCCGCCCCTGCAGCGCCAGTGCGGCGGCTGGGGCACGAAGCTTTGCGCCGTTGATCATGAACAAGTAGACGTCGCGGCCGCCTGTGCTCCATTGCCGTGCGCGGCTGGCGAAGCCGTCGAGCGCGTCGGTGCGGTAGCCGGTCGCCACCGCTTCATTCATCCGTTGCAGCCTGGCATAGGAAAAACTCGCGCAATCGGCCTCTATGCACGGGAATTCGTCATCGTCCCCGAACACTACCGCCACATTATGGTCGCGGCACAAAGCGAAGAAGCGTTCGTCACGGAAGCTTTCATGGCGCGGTTCGATGACGTGGCGAAGCGCCACTCCGTCGACGCTTTGCGGCAGCAGCTTGAAGAAAGCAGCAATGTCCTCGCGGTCGAAGGCCCGCCGAGCGGCAAGCATCCACAAGCTGGGGCCCAGCCGATCGCCAAGCGCTGACATGCCCTGCGCGAAAAAGGTTGTGAGACCTTCGCCAGCATCGGCCATTTTGGGACGCGTAACGACGAACCGCGAGCCCTTAATGGAGAATTGGAATCCATCGGGGACCGCCGCCGCCCAGGCGGCCCAGCTCTTCGCGCTTTGCCGACCGTAGAATGTGGCGTTTATCTCGATCGCCCCGAACTGGCGCGAAGCGAAGCCGAGCTCCTTCGACTGGGCGAGACCGTCGGGATAAAAGACCCCGCCGCGCCATGGCGCGTAAGTCCACCCGCCGATGCCGATTCGAACATTGCCCATCGCGGCGAGCGACTATCATCCGGGAGCCACGGCTGCCAGCGTGCAGCTTCAAGCCATCCGGATCAGGTTCGTGCCGCGACGGGTTCGCTGGCGCAGGATCCGAACCGGGCGCGAGACTGTTTGAGAAGCTCGCGCTTTTCGCCCGGCGAAAGGCGAATTCCGAGGCGCTCGCCGTCCTTCAACAACACCGTCTCGGCAAGTTCAATGCGACCCTGAAGCTCGCGAATCCGGCCGAGCAGCCGCTGATATTCGCCCGCCTCGGCGGACGACACTTCGTCCTCGCCCTGGA
>JBDSSR010000011.1:0-3380 GCA_039928675.1 Sphingomicrobium sp.
CGAATTGGCATCATCGTCCCAGCTCCCTGCTCGCAAACCCCGCCACGATGGGTGGACCGTCGATCGCCAGGACGCCTTCCTCAAGGCGCTCGCCTCGTCCGGCTGTGTCGCCCATGCCGCTCGCTCCGTCGGAATGAGCCGGCAATCCGCCCATAATCTCTACAACCACCCGCGTGCCGCCGATTTCCGCCGTGCCTGGGAAGCAGCGCTCGACTGTTCGCTTCGCCTGGTCGAGGACGGGGCCTGGTCGCGCTCGATCCACGGCGTGCCCCGGCCAATCTTTTTCCAGGGCGAACAGGTCGGCGAATATCGGCATTATGATGAACGGCTGACGATGTTCCTGCTGCGCTATCGCCGCGCGCACCGCTATGCCGAGGTGCCAAAGCTTGCACCGCTCGTTTCGATGCCGGGGCTGGTCGACGATGAGCCCGATCCGGACGAGGCCATCGCGGCGCTCGACTATTACCGCGATGACCTCGTCGATGAAACCGAGCTGCCGGGCGGGGAGGGGGCGGGCGCCGCCACGATTGATGGCGTCAACTTCGTCAACTTAACCCCGACATCCGCGCCGGATTCCCCCGACCAGCCACACGACGAACCACCCGAACAGCAACCCGAATCGCTGCCCGAATAGCCACCGGAGAGCCGTATATCGTTCCCCTCTTGTTCTCATGGAACAAATGGAATACAACGAGTCTTCCAACCGGCGGTGCTCGGCCGCGCATTGACGAGGAGACAGGGGTCATGGCAGCGCAGTTGAAGGTAATCGGCAGCACGATGGATTCGCGCAAATTGGAAAGTTCGGGAATGGACCGGCAAAAGGCTCTTGAAGCCGCGCTCGCACAGATCGACCGCGCCTTCGGCAAGGGCTCGGCGATGAAGCTCGGCAGCCGCGAGAAGATCGAGATCGAGACGACTTCGACCGGCAGCCTCGGGCTCGACATCGCGCTTGGCGTCGGCGGTCTGCCGCGCGGGCGTATAATCGAAATCTACGGCCCGGAGAGCTCGGGCAAGACAACGCTTGCGCTGCACGCCATCGCCGAATCGCAGAAGATCGGCGGAACCGCCGCCTTCGTCGACGCCGAACATGCGCTCGACCCGGGCTATGCCAAGAAACTTGGCGTCAACATCGACGAACTGATCGTGTCGCAGCCCGATACCGGTGAGCAGGCGCTGGAGATCGTCGATACGCTGGTGCGCTCGAACGCGGTCGACGTTCTGGTCATCGATTCGGTCGCCGCGCTTGTCCCCCGGGCCGAGATCGAGGGCGAGATGGGCGACAGTCACGTCGGCCTCCAGGCGCGGCTGATGAGCCAGGCGCTGCGCAAGTTGACCGGCTCGATCAGCCGCTCGCGCTGCACCGTCATCTTCATCAACCAGGTGCGGATGAAAATCGGCGTGATGTACGGCAATCCCGAAACCACGACGGGCGGCAATGCGCTCAAATTCTACGCCTCGGTCCGGCTCGACATCCGCCGCACCGGCCAGATCAAGGATCGCGACGATATCGTCGGCAATGCGACCCGGGTGAAGGTCGTCAAGAACAAGGTCGCTCCACCGTTCAAGCAGGTCGAATTCGACATCATGTATGGCGAAGGCATCAGCAAGGTCGGCGAAATCCTCGACCTTGGGGTCAAGGCCGGCCTCGTGGAAAAATCGGGCAGCTGGTTCAGCTTCGACAGCGTCCGGATCGGCCAGGGCCGTGAGAACGCCAAGACCTACCTTAAGGAAAATCCGGACGTCGCGCTGCGCATCGAAAATCTGATCCGTGGCCGGACCGAGGAGGTCGGCGAAGCGCTGATGGTCGGGGCCACCGACGACGACGATCTCGGCGAGGAATAAAACGCAGGACTGCGGTCGGGCGGTCTGGGCGAGGCGTCCAGGCCGCTAGCCGAAATCGTCCGGAATTGAGGATTCGAGCGGGTCGACGTGGCGGCTGGCGATTGCGCCGAAGAGGTTCTTGGGCTCGGTCAGGATGACGATCAGAAGGCCGCCTGCAGCGCAGCAGGCGGTGCCGACGAGGAATGGAATGACGGTTCCGTCGAACGCCTGGCCGATGAGGAAACCGATCGCTGCTGCAAGAACGGTCCCGACCACCCCCTGGACCGACGAGGCGGTGCCGGCGATTGCCGCCATATTCTCCATGGCAAGCGTTCCAAGGTTGGAGGAAGTGAAGGCGAAACACCCCATCGTCAGTCCCTGCATGACGATGAAGACGGCGATCGTCTCATGGCCCGCAAGGGCGATTGCGGCGTGGGTCGCGGTGATCACGGCCAGTGCAACGGATGCGCCATGACCGACCCGGCGCAGCCCGAAGCGTCCGACAAACCGCGAATTGAGCCACGAGGCGAGGGCCATCGGTGCGGCGATGCTGGCGAAGACCAGGCCAATCAGCCGCCCTTCGCCAAAGACGTCGAACACGATCTGCTGGATCGAGCTGATATAGGCGATCAGCGCGGAAAAGCCGATCGTCATTGCCAGCGTATAGCCGCGCGATAATGGGTCGCGGACGGTCTCGGCAACGCCCTTGCCCATCTCGCGGAAATTGAGGGCGCGACGGAACTCGGGATGGAGGGTTTCGGGCAATCGGAACCACGACCAGGCAAGCATTGACGCGGCATAGACTCCGAGCAGCAGGAAGATTGCGCGCCACGATGCAACGAGCAGGATTGCCTGGCCGATGTTGGGGGCAAGCACCGGTACCAGCATGAAGGTCATGAACACCAGGCTCATCACCCGCGCCATGGCTTCGCCGTCGAACAGGTCGCGCACCATTGCGATCACCAGCACCCGGGTCACCGCGGCTGAGGCGCCCATCGCGAACCGTCCCGCAATCAGCAGCGGAAAGGTCCAGGCAAAGGCGCACAGCACCGCAAAAACGCCATAAAGCGTGATCCCGACGGCAAGCACCGGCTTTCGCCCGAAGCGGTCGGCGAGCGGGCCCCACAGCAATTGGGTCGATGCAAATCCGACGAAATAGGCAATGACGACCAGCTGACGGCGGTTCTCCTCGCCGACATGAAGCGACCGGCCGATGTCCGGAAGTGCCGGAATCATGGCGTCGATGGCAAAGGCATTGACCGCCATCAGCCCGGCCAGCAGCACCGTCATCTCGCGCGTACCGGGGCGCTTTACGCCGTCATTGAATGCCGATTCGAACATGAAGCTGGCCTGCTGGCCGATCGTGCTTCGCCGTGCAACAGTGGACCGGACCGGGAAGAGATTGGGACCCATGCGCATGCCGCTGCTTCGACGTCGAACCGTGCTTGCCGCTCTGGGAACGCTGGCCGGCACGATGGCGGCCCAACCGTCGCGATTGCTGGCTTCTGCCCGCGACACCCTCGCCCCCATCACCTTGCCGCCGCCGATTGCGCCGGCCG
>JBDSSR010000012.1:0-14061 GCA_039928675.1 Sphingomicrobium sp.
GTCAGGATGTGGTCGGCGCGAAGCCCGATTGCAACGCGGTTCGGAAACAGCGCCTGGAGAACGTCGACTGCAGCGCGGTCGTTGGCCGCGCCATATTGGGGCACGATCACCGCTGCGTTGCCGATATAGAAGTTCATGTAGCTCGCCGGGACTATTCCCCCCTCCGCGTCGAGGATTCGCCCGGGCGAGGGCAAAGTGACGAGGTCGAGCCCAGCCGCTGCAATGCGCCGAGCTGCATCCTTGAAGACCGCTTCGTTGGGATCGTCCTTGGCAGCCGTTGGGATCGCCACGCGGCCCGGGGCGACGAACCGCGCGAGATTGTCGACATGGCCGTCGGTATGATCGTTGAGCAGGCCCGAACCGAGCCAGACCACCCGCTCGAAGCCGAGGTCATCAGTCAGCCGCGCTTCGGTTTCCTCGCGCGTGAGGCGGTTGCGATTGGGGTTCAAGAGGCATTGCTCGGTCGTCAGGACGGTGCCCGACCCGTCGCCGTCGATCGCTCCCCCTTCGAGGATCCATCCGGCCCTGGCGAAGGGTAGGCCTGCCTGCTTCGCCAGTCGCTCGGCGATGTCCTGGTCGCCTTGAAGGTCGTATTTACCGCCCCAGCCATTGAAGCCGAAGCCTTGGGCACGGCGGTCCTTTCCGCTGCCGACGATGATCGGCCCGGTATCGCGCAGCCAGATGTCGCCGAATGGCTCGACGATGACTTGCGCGAATGGGGCGAGTACTTGGGCAGCCTGGGCCGCGTCTTCATGCGCCGCTACCAGCGCCACCGTCTCGCCACTGCCGTGGGCATGCACCGCCTCGGCGAATGCCGCGACTTCCGTCTGGGCCGGCTTCAGGTCGTCGTGCCACAGCGACGGATCGCTGGGAAAGCCGATCCACACGGCCTGGTGGGTCGCCCATTCGGGGTGAGGGGGAGCAAACATGAGACGCGACTACAAAGCTCGGTGGCTCAAGCCAAGTCAGGGCGGGGGGTTGCTCTGGTTGCGTAGTGCTCCGCAACAAGTAGGTTGACGCCGATCAGGGAGAGCCGCCGATGACTTTCAGGACCATTCGCCTAGCCGCCGGACTGATGCTTGCAGCGTGCAGCGGCGGCGCGCTTGCGACCGTTCAAGCAAGCGCCACCATCGACACGGCGCGGCCCGGCTCGCGCATTTCCCCGGAAATCTATGGCCAGTTCGCTGAGGAGCTTGGCCACGGGATCGACGGCGGGATTTGGGTCGGGCCCGGATCGGCGATCCCCAACATCAATGGTTATCGCAAGGACGTGGTCGATGCGCTCCGGCGCCTCCACGTCCCTGTCGTGCGCTGGCCGGGCGGCTGTTACGCCGACACTTATCACTGGCAAAACGGGGTCGGTCCGAGGGATCGGCGCCCGGTAACGATCAATTACAGCTGGGGCGGGGTCGAGCAGCGCAATGCCTTCGGAACGAGCGAGTTTTTCGACTTCGCCGAACTGATTGGCGCCAAGACCTATCTGAGCGTCAACCTTGGCAGTGGAACCCCGCAGGAAGCGCGCGACTGGGTGGAATATATCACGTCTCCCGGTCATTCCGACCTCGCCGAACAGCGCCGTGCCAACGGCCGGGCTGCGCCGTGGAAGCTTGATTATGTCGGTCTTGGAAACGAGATGTGGGGCTGCGGCGGGAACCAGACGGCCGAGGAATCGAGCGCGATCATGCGGCGTTTTGCAACCTATCTGGCGATCGGTCCGAAGCTGATCGCATCAGGGGCAAGCGATCGAGATTATCATTGGACCGAGGTCGTGATGAAGTCGGAAGGGCCGTATCACGCGGCCTCGCCCTACGCCGGGCTTTCGCTCCATTATTACACGGTCCCGACCGGGGTCTGGGACCATAAGGGCGCGGCTGTCGGATTTCCCGAAAGCGAGTGGGCGTCGACCCTCAGGAACACCCGCGAGATCGAGGGCATGATCGCTCGTCACGAAGCCATCATGGACAAAGCCGACCCCGCCAGAAAAATCGGCCTGATGGTCGATGAATGGGGGACTTGGACTGATCCGTCGCCGGGATCGAATGCGGCTTTCCTGGTCCAGTCCAACACGCTTCGCGACGCGCTGGTGGCGGCAACCAACTTCCACATATTCCATCGTCACGCCGCGCGGGTGCAGATGGCGAATATAGCGCAGATGGTGAACGTACTTCAGGCGATGATCCAGACCGATGGCCCGCGAATGGCGCTGACTCCGACCTATTACGCGTTCCAGATGTATGAGCCGTTCCAGGGCGCGACCACGCTCCCGCTGACGATGGTTTCGCCCGATTATGTCAGCGGGCAGATGCGCCTTCCGGCAATCGATGGAACCGCGGCCCGCGGGACCGACGGAAAGATCTACATCGGGCTGGTGAATGCCGATCCGAACAACGCCGCCGAGGTCGCGATTTCGCTCGCCGGTCGGGGCACGGTTTCGGGCCAGCTGCTGACCGGACCAGCGATGGATTCGCGCAACGACATCGGCCGTCCGCAGCAGGTTCTGCCGCAAACCTTTACCGGCTTTCGTCGGAGTTCGGGCGGACTGAAGGTCGCCATGCCCGCCAAGTCGGTCGTCGTTCTGAAAATCGAACCCTAACAAAAAGGCGACCCGTCGCCGGGCCGCCCGATTGTTCGATCGCCAGACGAAACGCCTAGCGCGAGTAGAATTCGATCACGAGGTTGGGCTCCATCCGCACCGGATACGGCACTTCGTCGAGCTTGGGCACGCGGGTGAACTGCACCTTGGTGTTGCCGTCGGGAACGACATAATCGGGCACTTCGCGCTCGGCCAGGCCCTGCGCTTCGATGACCAGTGCCATTTCCTGCGCCTTGGCGCCGAGCTCGACCACATCGCCGACGTCGATCCGCCGCGAAGCGATGTTGCACTTCACTCCGTTGACCCGGATGTGACCGTGGCTGACCAGCTGGCGAGCGGCCCAGATCGTCGGGGTGAACTTTGCCCGGTAGACGATCATGTCGAGCCGGCGCTCGAGCAGGCCGATGAGGTTCTGCGAAGCGTCGCCCTTCATCGCGCTGGCCTCGGTATAGGTGCGCTTGAACTGCTTTTCAGTGACGTCGCCGTAATAGCCCCTGAGCTTCTGCTTGGCGCGAAGCTGAATGCCGAAGTCGGAGACCTTGCTCTTGCGGCGCTGACCGTGCTGGCCAGGACCATATTCGCGGCGGTTGACCGGGCTCTTGGGCCGTCCGAAGACGTTCTCGCCCATGCGGCGGTCGAGCTTGTATTTGGCGCTGCTGCGCTTCGACATGATAAACTCCAATTCGCGTTCGTATCTATGGCCCGGAACCGCTCCGCCGGCCGTTGGGGGCCGACGCGATCACCGCTTCACCGGGCGTGCGGGATCAATTGCGAGCGGCGCGGGTGGCCGCTGGAGCAGGAAAAGTCAACCGTTGCCGGTCTTTGTTTCAGCTCGCCTCCGGGGTGTCGGGTGGAATGAATGAGGTCCGGCGCCAAACCGGGTCCTCGGGCTCGCCGGCTCGGCGCTCAATGCCCCTCATATAACCGAAATAGGTAGCGATGCGGCGCTCGACCGGGTCGGCAATTGCACGGCGGCCGTGCATGAACCGGCTATTGTCGGCGATCAGCACGTCGCCCTTTTGCCAGGCGTGGGCATAGGTCAGCTTGCGCGCTGTCGTTCGGACCTCGTCGAGCCAGGTCTCGGGCAGCGGACTGCCGTCGTCCAGCAGCGGCACGTTTGTCAGGCGCAGATAGTCGCGTGCGAACAGGCTGAAGTTGGCGAACGCCGGCCGTAACTGGAAAATGGTCGGTTCGAGCAGAGGGCGGAGGAACCCCCGAAGAATCTGGCCACCGCTTTGCCGGAACCAATAGGGGCATGTTGCCGGCGGCCTGGCAAGCAGCGCCGCCGAGGGCGCTTCGGTGCCCAGCCAGTAGCGCAGCATCGCAGGCGAAGCCGGCTTGATGTAGACTATCCGGCGCGCCTCCATGGCCGCGCGAAGTTGCACGGGAAGCGAGTCGGCGATTGCAATTCCGTCGCACAAATTGGTCTGCCCGCCGACTCCGGGCGGGTCGAGGCAACTGAACATTGCCAGGTCTGGCCGCCAGGGCTCCCGAGCTACCTCGGGATGAAGCGGAAAGGGATCAGCGCCCAGGTTCACCGATTGCACCGACGCGCCGTCCTCGATGATTTCCCGATTGGGGCTCTCGTTGAACAGGGAGCTGGTGCACAGCTTTCCGCCAAGCGACGCGAAATCGGCCAGGGTTGTCGCAAAGCCGCGAATCAGGACTGCGCCGGCTTGTTCGATTGCCACGCGGACCGCGTCCGCATCGACCGTCGACAGCGGTTGTCCGGTCCCCGCGAACAGGGCAATCGGCGACTGTTCGAGATTGGTTGGAGTCATTGCGTGGCTGGTTAGGACATCATTGGGGGCCATGCTAGCGGGCCGCGGATGAACGTGACTTTCGAAATGATTGCCAATGACCCGGCGCTATATTTGTTCGCGCTCCAGGGAGACATGGCACATTTCCAGCAAATGACGCGCGAGACCTTTCGCCGCTCGATCTTCCTCGATGACCGCATCGTGCGCGCCGGGGGCCAGGGATTCTCCGTTCCGTTCAACGAAATTCGCGCGGCCGACTGGCCCGAACCCGCAAACCGACCGGTCCAGTTCATTTTCCACGTCGCCCAATGCGGGTCGACCTTGCTTGCCCGCGCCCTCGATCTGCCGGGACGAAGCCTGGTTCTAAGGGAGCCCGCGGCGCTTCGCCGGCTGGGTGTCGAAGCCGGGCAGGACGGCAAAGTCGACGGGCAGATGCTCGACTTCACCCTGGCGATGCTTGGCAAGCGCTGGGACGCTGCTGCTCCGGTGGTCGTCAAGGCCAATGTGCCGGTGAACGCCATTGTTCGCGACATTCGGGGCCGACTGCCGGGCGCTTCTGCGCTTTGTCTCTATTTTCCGCTGGCTGGCTACGTCGCAGCGGTGATGCGGACACCAGGCCATGAGCAATGGGTCGAAAGCATCTTCGCCGAGATGCATTTTGCCAGGTCGCCCTGGGCCGCGCAGGCAGCGCCTCGCTCGACCGCCCAGCGGGCTGCATGTCTGTGGTTTGCGCAGATCAAGGGCTTCGATGCGCTTACGGCGGCGGACTCGGCGGCGCGCACGCTGAATGCCGATGTCTTTTTTGACCATCCCGCCGAGACAATCACCCAAACCGCCCGACTGTTCGGAATAGCCCTATCACGTGTCGAGGCCGACGACATCGTCGCCGGCGAGCTGTTCGCGACCTATTCGAAAAATCCTGCACTGGATTATGATGCCGAGGTTCGCGCCGCGCGCGCGCTGGTGGCGAGGCGCAGTCTCGCTGCTGAGATCGCAGAGGCGGAAGCTTGGGCTCGCGCCGCCCGCGACCGCCACGGACTTTCGGAAGCGCTCGATTCGCCTCTGTTTGGCGACCGGGTGCCGCTGCTCGGCTAGCGCTGCCGGATCGGGCGGACGAGGGCGCGGACGATGCCACGGACCGCCTTGACCTCACGCGAGGACCAGCCGGGCTTGGTGAGGAGCGTCCGGATCGTGTTGCGGGTCGCCTGGGTGCGCGCGGGCGGATGAAAATAGCCCTTGGCGACAAGTTCGGCGTCAAGCTGGCCGATCAGCCCTTCGAGCTCGCCGTGCGGCGCCTGGGGCTCCGCGTCCCTCGAAGTCGGCTGGGCAAGGTCCGAGTGGCGCGACCATTCGTAGGCCAGCAGGATCACCGCCTGGGCCAGGTTTAGCGACGCGAACTCAGGGTTGATCGGAACGGTGACGATGACGTCGGCGAGCGCGACTTCCTCGGTTTCGAGCCCCGACCGTTCAGGCCCGAACAGGATCGCACTACGCCCGGGTGAGGATGCGATACGCTCGGCCATCTGCTCCGGCCCGGCGACCGGCGTGACCAGCTCGCGCCGCCGAACGGTCGCGGCGAAGACGGTCGAGCAGTCGGCGATGGCTTCCTTTGCGGTAGCGAAGACAAGCGCCTGTTCGAGGACCGTGTCGGCGCCACTGGCCGAGGGGCCGGCGTCGGGGTTGGGCCAGCCGTCGCGCGGTGCGACTAGCCGCAGCTCGGTCAATCCGAAGTTGAGCATTGCTCGCGCGGCCTTGCCGATATTCTCGCCGAGCTGGGGCCGGACGAGGACAATGACCGGTTTCGCCGGGTTGGTCACAGCAGCTTGTCGTGGTCCGGTGGAGTGGCCTCCTTCTCCACTCGCTCGGCGATTTCGGCAAAGTCACCAGGGTCGCTGAAGTCTTTGTAAATGCTTGCAAAACGGATGTAAGCGACGTGATCGAGAGAGCGCAGCCCGGCCATTACCGCCTCGCCGATCCGGGCCGTTGTGACATCGTCTCCCTGGGTCTCCATCTGGCGTTGCACGCCGCTGACCAGTCGGTCGATCCGGGCCGGGTCAATTTCGCGCTTGCGGGTCGCGTGGCCGATTGCGCGTTCAAGCTTGGCGCGATCGAACGGCTGGCGCTTGCCGTCCTTCTTGACGACGGTCAGTTCGCGCAGCTGGGTTCGCTCGAAGGTTGTGAATCGAGCGCCGCAGCCTTCGCATTGCCGGCGCCGACGGATCGCGGCGCCGTCCTCGCTCGGACGGCTGTCCTTAACCTGGCTGTCTTCGTGCGCGCAAAATGGGCAACGCATCAGGCGGTGCCTCCATGCCGGGCCGGCCCGCGAAGACCAACGACCATCCTCAGCCCTGGTAGATCGGGAAGCGGGCGCATAGCGCGCGAACCCGCTTGTTCACATCGCGTTCGACCGTCTCATTGGCCTCCGCGCCGCTCATACGAAGCCCGTCGAGCACGTCGGCGACCATGTCGGCGATGTCGCGGAACTCGGCCTGGCCGAACCCGCGGGTGGTACCGGCGGGCGAGCCGACGCGGATTCCGCTGGTCTTGACCGGGGGCAGCGGGTCGAACGGAACTCCGTTCTTGTTGCAGGTGATCCCGGCCCGCTCGAGGCTCTCGTCGGCATCCTTGCCGGTCAGGCCGAGCGGCCGCAGGTCGACCAGCGCCAAGTGCGTGTCGGTGCCGCCGGCGACGAGGTCCGCGCCGCGCTCCTTGAGCCGTGCGGCAAGCATCCGCGCATTGGCGATAACGGCCTTTGCATAGTCCCGGAATTCGGGCTGCAGGGCTTCGTGGAACGCCACCGCCTTGGCGGCGATGACATGCATCAGCGGCCCGCCCTGAAGTCCCGGAAAGACCGCCGAGTTGATCTTTTTGGCGATGGCTTCGTCATCGGTAAGGACCATTCCGCCGCGCGGGCCGCGCAAGGTCTTGTGGGTAGTGGTGGTGACGATGTCGGCAAGGCCGAAGGGTGTGGGATGCTCGCCGGCCGCCACCAGCCCGGCAAAATGGGCCATGTCGACCATCAGAAGCGCTCCGACTTCGTCGCAAATCGCCCGGAATCGCGCGAAATCGAGGTGGCGCGGATAGGCCGATCCGCCGGCGATGATCAGCCTGGGCTTATGCGTCTTGGCGAGTGTCAGGACCTCGTCGAAATCGACCAGATGATCGTCCCGGCGGACGCCATATTGAACCGCGTCGAACCATTTTCCCGACTGCGCCGGCGGCGCTCCGTGAGTCAGATGGCCACCGGCGGCAAGGCTCATCCCCATGATCGTGTCGCCGGGCTTCAATAGCGCCAACATCACCGCGCCATTGGCCTGAGCCCCCGAATGCGGCTGGACGTTGGCGAACTGGCAGCCGAACAATTTCTTCGCGCGCTCGATGGCAAGCGTTTCGACCGCGTCGGAGGGCCCGCAGCCCTGGTAATAGCGGCGCCCCGGATAGCCTTCGGCATATTTGTTGGTGAGCACCGAGCCCTGGGCTTCGAGCACTGCCCGGCTGACGATATTTTCCGACGCGATCAGCTCGATCTGAGTCTGCTCGCGTTCGAGCTCCGCACGGATTGCCCCGTCGGTAGCGGGGTCGGTTTCACTCACCCCGCTGGTAAAGAAGCCGTGCGGGACCCGGTAATTGGCCGAATCCTGGTGGAGGTTGGCGGCGGTGGCCATCAGTCGCTGTCCTGAAGTGCTTGGGAAAGTTGGTCGACGCGGCGCTGGTGGCGCCCGCCTGCGAAATCGGTGCCGAGAAATGCGGTAACGCAGGCCCGCGCCATGTCGCTGCCGATAAGGCGCGCTCCAAGGGCAATGACGTTGGCGTCATTATGCTCGCGTGAAAGCCGCGCGGAGAGCGGATCGTCAACCCGCGCGCACCGGCATCCCGGCTCGCGATTGACTGCTATCGAGATGCCGATGCCCGACCCGCAAACGGCGATTCCGCGCTCCGCCTGGCCGGAGGCAATGGCGCTGGCCAAAAGCCGTCCAAAGTGCGGGTAATCGACGCTTTGCGGCCCGTTGGTGCCAAGGTCGGCGACGTCGTGTCCCTGCTCGCGCAGCCACACGGCGAGCTCGTCCTTCAAAAGGTATCCGGCGTGGTCGGCGGCAAGTGCGATGCGCATTGGAGCCAGTTAGGCGAACCTGCACGAAATCGCCAGCGCACGAAATTGCCTTGAGGAACGAACCGACCTAGCTGGCTTCCGATGAACGAATTTTCGCGCTGGTGGACGGCCCATGTCGTCGAGGGAATTGAGCGCCAGGCGGTGATCGACCAGGTGCATGAGGACTCCGGCTGGTCGAGCCACTTCGCGGTGATGACCGTGCTTTCCGCGGGAATCGCGGTTCTTGGGCTGCTGCTGTCATCGCCGGCGGTGGTGATTGGGGCGATGCTTATATCGCCGCTGATGGGCCCCATCATCGGCCTTGGCTTTGCGCTTGCGACGTTCGATTTCGACCGCATTCGGAAAGGTGGCATGGCGATTGCCGCCGGGGTTCTGCTGGCGCTTCTGTTTTGCGCGATTATCGTCTTCTTCTCGCCGCTGCAAACCGTCACCAGCGAGATTGCGTCGCGGACCCGACCCAATCTTTTCGACCTGCTGGTGGCGCTGTTTTCAGGGCTCGCGGGAACCTATGCGATGATTCGCGGGCGCCACGGCGCGATCGTCGGAGTGGCGATCGCCACTGCATTGATGCCGCCGCTCGCCGTGATGGGCTTTGGCCTTGCAACCGCCAACTGGCCGGTGATCGCCGGATCGAGCCTGCTGTTCTTCACCAATTTGATGACGATCGCCGCGGCCGCTGCAGTGCTTGCCCGGGTCTATGGTTTTGCGCCGCACCTCTCCCCGCATCAGACCCGGTTGCAGGCCATGCTGATCGTCGGGACCCTGGCAGCGCTCGCCGTACCGCTCGGGCTATCGCTTCGGCAGATCGCCCGCGAAGCACTTGCCAATCGCCAGGCCAGCGATGCGATTGCAGCTGCGTTCCCGCAAGGCGCGCGGGTCAACGACCTGTCGATCGACTATCATGCCGAACCGGTCGCGATCAGCGCCACGGTCCTCACTCCGAAATATGAAGCGCGCGCAGAAACAGATCTTGGTCGTCGGCTGCAGGATATCGTTGGCCGCCCGGTCGGCTTGTCGCTTGACCAGATCCGTACTGCGGACGGGCCCAGCGAAGCCCAGACGGCGGTCGGCGGAGCGACGGTTGCCCAGCGCACCGCTGCGCGCATGGCCGAACGCATGGCGCTCGTCGCCGGAGTGCCGGTCGATGACGTGGTCGTCGACCGCGTGGCCAAGCGTGTGGTGGTCCGTGCAACTCCGCTGCCTGGCGCTGATCTTGCAGCTTACCGGGCTTTGGAGAGCCGGGTTGCGGACACCGATCGCGGCTGGAACGTAAAGCTTATTCCGCCACCGGTCTCGCTCCCGGTCGTCGGCTTCAAGACTGGTGTTCCCGACGAGGCAGCTTTGACCACGGCAGCTTGGGCAGCGCAGCGCCTGACTCTTCCGATCGCGGTCTCGGGCGGCACTCGCGCCGAAGCAGACAAGGTCACCGACTGGTTCGGCAAAAACGGAGTGAAGGTCGTCAACGGCGACCGGTCGGGAAGCAACATTACGTTGAAATGGGCGGTGCCTAAGGACGACGGTGCAAAATAGCGTCAGGCGGCTAGCCGGATGTCCTCGCGGCTCATGACTTCGACCAGCGCGCTTACTAGCTCGTCCATCATCTCGGCCGTGTGGTGGGGACCCGGAGTGAAGCGCAGGCGCTCGGAACCGCGCGGCACCGTCGGGAAATTGATCGGCTGAACATACAGGCCATATTCGGCCAGAAGGACATCGCTGGCGCGCTTGGCCTTGATCGGGCAGCCGATCAGAAGCGGCACGATATGCGTTTCGCTGGTCATCATCGGCAGGCCGGCGGCAGCAAAGCGCGCCTTGAGTTTCGCGGCCGAGGCTTGTTGCGCCCGGCGTTCCTGCGACGATTGCTTGAGGTGCCGAACGCTGGCCAGCGCTCCGGCGACGAGGACCGGCGACAGCGATGTCGTGAAGATAAACCCCGGGGCATAGGAACGGATGCAATCGATGATCATCCGGTCGGCGGTGACGTAGCCGCCCATCACTCCGAAGGCCTTGCCCAGCGTTCCCTCGATGATGGTCAGCCGGTCCGCAACCCCATCGCGCTCGGAAATTCCGCCGCCATGCTCGCCGTACATGCCGACAGCGTGGACCTCGTCGAGGTAAGTCAGCGCGTTATAGGTATCGGCCAGGTCGCAGATCGCGGAAATCGGAGCGATGTCGCCATCCATCGAATAGACGCTTTCGAACGCGATCAGCTTTGGCGTTTCAGGGTCCTCGGCTGCAAGCAGCTGTTCGAGATGATCAAGGTCGTTGTGGCGGAACACGCGCTTTTCGCAGCCCGAGCTCTTGATTCCGGCGATCATCGACGCGTGGTTGAGCTCATCCGAAAAGACGATGCAGCCGGGGAGCAGCCTGCCGAGAGTCGACAGGGCCGCTTCGTTGGACACATAGCCCGAGGTGAACAGCAGCGCGCCCTGCTTGCCGTGGAGGCTCGCAAGCTCGGCCTCAAGCTCGGTATGATAATGGGTGTTGCCGCTAATGTTGCGGGTTCCGCCCGAGCCCGCGCCGACTTCGTGGAGCGCCTGCTCCATCGCCGCGATTACGTCGGGGTGCTGGCCCATGCCGAGATAATCATTGGAGCACCACACCCGGATTGGCTTGGGGCCGTTGCCGCCGAAGCAGCGGGCGTTGGGGTAGCTGCCCTTGGTGCGCAGGATGTCGATGAAGACGCGGTAGCGGCCTTCTTCGTGCAGCCGCTCGATCGCGGATTTGAATATGCGGTCGTAGTCCACCCGGTCCTCGCTCGGCCAGCCCTTAGCTTTACAGCTCCGTCAAAGCCATTGCGAACGACTCGCAATTAGCTTCAATTACAGCGTTGTAATCTCGCTTATGCCGTATTCGCGCAGAGTTTCCAGGCTTGGCGCACCGCTCGCGGTCGGGACAGCGGCGGTAAAAAGCATCAGTCCCGGCAAGCGTTCGGCCGGCCATTGCTGGCCGCGGGTGAGGACTGCGATGCGCCTGGCAATCCCGGAGCCGCCGTCGACATAAGCGATTCCCGGGAAGGCAAAGCGAAGCTCTGGCTCGAGCAAGGGGAAATGCGTGCAAGCCAGGACCACGGTGTCAATCCGGTCGCCGCCGGGGGCATCGAACATCGGCTGGACCGCGGCGCGAACGGCGTCGACCGTGACCGCTTCGCCGGCGATTTTGGCCTCGGCCAGTTCGACCAGTTCGGGAGATCCGTGGCGGACGATGGTGAAGCCCGAAGCAAAACGGGTGGCAAGATCGTCGACATAGGGCTGGCGGACGGTCGCCTCGGTGCCCAGGACACCGATTGCCCGGCTGCGCGAAATCTCGGCAGCGGGCTTGATCGCGGGCACCGTCCCGACGATCGGCAGCTCGAGCGCTGCCCGCGCATGGTCGAGCGCGATGGTCGAGGCGGTGTTGCAGGCGATCACTGCGAGCCGCGGCGAAAAGCGCTTGACGAGTTGGCCAAGGAGCGCCGGGACCCGCTCGGCGATCTCGGCTTCGCTGCGCTTGCCGTAGGGGAAGGCGGCATTGTCGGCGACGTAGACGATCGGCGCTCGCGGAAGCAGCAGCCGGCTTGGGCCAAGCACCGACAGACCGCCAACGCCGGAATCGAAGAACAGGATCGGAGCGGTTGGATCCATTGCCGTGTCATTGCGAGGAGCCACGCTGCGAAGCAATCCATTTGCGCCTGGCCATTTGCGCCTGGCCATTTGCGCCTGGATTGCCCTGCTCGGTTCGCAACGACGTTATTGCAGCGGCAGGGGCTTTTGCTACCAACGCGCAAGTGACCCGCGAAATGCTCTTTGCACTGGCCCTCGGCTATCTGTTTGGCTCGATCCCGTTCGGACTGCTGCTCACCCGCCTTGCCGGCAAGGGCGACATTCGCGGCATCGGCTCGGGCAATATCGGCGCAACCAACGTGCTTCGCACCGGGAGCAAGCCGCTCGCCGCTCTGACTCTCATACTCGATTGCCTCAAGGCGACCGTGGCGATCCTTGTCGCCCGCCAGCTGTTCGGCCCGGATACGGGCGCACTGGCCGCGGCCGGGGCAATGGTCGGCCACCTTTATCCGGTGTGGCTCAAATTTCGCGGCGGGAAGGGGGCCGCCACATTTCTTGGCGTGCTGATCGCGCTTTTGCCGATTGCGGCGCTGGTATATGCACTCGTCTGGCTGACCGTCTTACTGGCGATCCGAATCTCGTCGGTTGCGGGGATGGCAGCCGCGATCAGTGCGCCGCTCAGCGCGCTGCTTCTTGGTTCGTCACTGCTGATGGTGCTGCTCGGTTTCTCGGCGCTGGTCTTGTGGAAGCACCACGAGAACATCGCCCGCCTGTTGAAAGGAACCGAGCCACGGATCGGATCGAAGACCTCGTCGACCGCCTGAGGCTGGTCAGGACGCCGGGCATCGGGCCCGTCACTTCACGCCAGCTGATCCGCCGCTTCGGCAGCCCTGCCGAGGCAATCGTCGCGGTTCCAGACCTCGCCCGGCGCGGCGGAGGCAAAGCGCCGCCGCTGTTCTCGCGCGATTCGGCCGAGCGCGAAATTGCCCGGGTCGACACGCTTGGCGGGCGCTATCTCGCGCTCGGCCAGGGATTGTATCCGCGCCTGCTTGCGCAGCTTGTCGATGCCCCCCCGCTGCTCATCGCCCGAGGCCGGCTCGACCTCCTCGACCGACCGACGGTGGCGATGGTCGGGGCGCGCAACGCAAGCGCTGCAGCCTGCCGCTTTGCCCGCGGTCTTGCTCGTGACCTTGGGGCGCACGGCATTGCCATCGTTTCGGGCCTTGCTCGAGGGATCGACAGCGCCGCCCACGACGGGGCTCTCGAAAGCGGCACCATCGGGGTTATCGCCGGCGGGATCGACGTGTTCTATCCGCCGGAGAATGAGCCACGTCAGCGGGCGATGTTCGAAGCGGGGCTGGTGCTTGCCGAAATGCCCCCGGGCACCGAGCCGCGCGCTCGTCACTTCCCCTACCGCAACCGGATCATCGCCGGACTTGCGGCCGGCACCGTGGTTATCGAAGCGGCGCCGCGATCGGGTTCGCTGATCACTGCACGCCTCGCCGCTGAGGCCGGGCGCGAAGTCATGGCGGTCCCAGGATCGCCGCTCGACCCGCGCGCCCAGGGCTGCAACCAGCTGATCCGCGACGGCGCAACGCTGGTCCAGACCGCCGCCGACGTCCTTGCCGAGCTTGCTCCGGCGCAATCGCTGGTCGCTGCTTCCGCAGTGCCCTTCGATGCGCTCCCGGCCGAGGAGCCCGATGAGGAACAGTTCGGCCGCATCGAGGGACTGCTGGGACCATCGCCGGCACCGGTCGACGAAATCATCCGGCAGTCCGGGGCGTCGCCCGGGACGGTGCAAATGGCGCTGCTCGAACTTGACCTTGCCGGACGCCTCGACCGTCACGCTGGAAACAAGGTCAGCCTGCGTGCCGCTTGACGGAATGAATCTTGCGACCCCACCTTACGCGTATGCGTGAGAACTCAAAGTGAAGCTGGTTGTCGTCGAATCGCCGGCCAAGGCGAAAACCATCGAAAAGTATCTGGGGAGCGGGCACAAGGTGCTCGCGTCCTTCGGTCATGTCCGCGATCTTCCGCCCAAGGACGGGTCGGTCGATC
>JBDSSR010000013.1:0-6321 GCA_039928675.1 Sphingomicrobium sp.
ATCTGGTCCAGGGCGGGGGCAGCGGAGGCGAGGGATCGCTTCTGACGACGATCAATGCACTCGATCCGATCTACTTCTCCTTCGACGCATCCGAGGCGTTGTTCCTCAAGGCCCGACGGGCGCGCGAAACCGGCGTGACTCCATCGGCGGTCGAGATCCGGTTGCAGGACGAGGCGGATTATCGCTGGCACGGCCGGCTCGATTTCGCCGACAACGGCCTCGACACCCGTTCAGGCACGATCCGCCTGCGCGCCGTGGTCAGCAACCCGACGCAGTTCCTGACGTCCGGAATGTTCGGCAACATGCGCCTGTCGACCAGCGCCGCAGCGCTTGCTCTGCTGGTTCCGGACGCCGCGGTGCAGACCGACCAGGCGCGCAAGGTGGTCCTCGTCGTCGGCAAGGACGGCACCGCCGCACCGCGCCCGGTGGTTCTCGGGCCGGTCGTCGACGGCCTGCGTGTCGTGCGCTCGGGCCTCGCGCCCTCCGACCGGGTCGTCATCAGCGGTTCGCAGCTGGCGATGCCGGGAATGAAGCTTCAGCTCAAGCCGGGCAAGATCGTCCCGGTTGCCGCCGCGGGCGCTGTGCTGTCCGCGCCACCGCCGCCAAGCGGAGAAGCGACATTGGCTGGGCGCTAAGCTCCGCCACGCATCCTCAAGCTTTGACTTTCACGCATCCGCCGACACTGGCGGGGAGAATTGCTCATGCGAATTTCGCGCTTCTTCATCACCCGGCCGATCTTTGCCGGGGTCATTGCAATCCTGATCACGGTGATGGGTGCAATCGCCTATTTCGCGCTTCCGGTGTCGCAATATCCCGACATCGTGCCGCCGACGGTGACGGTCAACGCGACCTATCCGGGAGCCGATGCGCAGACCGTCGCAGCGACGGTTGCAGCGCCCATTGAGCAGGAAATCAACGGCGTCGACAACATGATCTACATGTCGTCGCAATCGACCGGTGACGGCCGCCTGACGGTAACGGTGACGTTCAAGCAAGGAACCGACCTCAACGCCGCGCAAGTGCTGGTCCAGAACCGCGTCGCAATCGCTGCTCCGCGCCTTCCGCAAGAAGTGCAACGGCTCGGGATCGTCACCCAGAAAACCTCGCCCGACTTCCTCATGGTGGTCAATCTCGTGTCGCCCAACAACAGCCTCGATCGCGGGTACATGTCCAACTATGCGCTGAGCCAGGTCCGCGACCGGCTGGCGCGGCTTGACGGGGTCGGCGACGTCCGACTGTTCGGGTCGCGGGACTATGCGATGCGGGTCTGGATCGACCCCAACCGAGCCGCAGCGCTCGACCTCACCGCCGGCGAGATCGTCGATGCGTTGCGCGCCCAGAACGTCCAGGTCGCAGCGGGCACTCTTGGCCAGCCGCCCTACGCAACCGGAAGCGCATTCCAGCTCAACGTCGAAACGCAAGGGCGGCTGACCGATCCCCAGCAATTCGCAAATGTCGTAATCCGAAGCGATTCCGATGGCCGGCAAGTGCGCGTGTCCGACGTCGGCCGAGTCGAGCTGGGCGCGGCCGATTATGCCTCCAACACCTATCTGTCGGGACAGCCGACCGTGCTTCTGGGCGTGTTCCAGCGCCCTGGCTCCAACGCGCTTGCAGCGGCCGCGGCGGTCAAGTCGGAGATGGAAAACGCATCGAAAAGCTTCCCGCCGGGGCTTGAGTACCGGATCATCTACAACCCCACCGAATTTATCGCCCAGTCGATCGAGGCGGTGCGCGGGACACTGCTCGAAGCCATTGCGCTGGTCGTGCTGGTGATCCTCGTCTTCCTCCAGCGCTGGCGCGCCGCGGTCATCCCGGTGGTTGCCATTCCAGTGTCGCTGATCGGCACTTTCGCAGTGCTCCTCGCGGCTGGCTATTCGCTCAATAACCTGTCGCTGTTCGGGCTGGTTCTGGCGATCGGGATCGTGGTCGACGATGCCATCGTGGTGGTCGAGAATGTCGAGCGAAACCTGGCCCGGGGCCTGACTGGCCTGGAGGCCGCGCGAACATCGATGGACGAAGTCGGGGCGGCGTTGATTGCGATTGTTCTGGTGCTGTGCGCGGTGTTCCTGCCGACGCTGTTCCTCAATGGGCTTGCAGGGGCGTTCTACCACCAGTTCGCAGTGACCATTTCGGCCGCGACGATCATCTCATTGCTGGTCTCGCTGACGCTGTCGCCGGCGCTCGCCGCATTGCTCCTCAAGCCGCACTCGGAGGACCGCAAGGGCGGCCGCATAATCGAGCTGCTGCGTGCCATGGGTGATCGCTTCAACCGCGCCTTTGCGAGTTTCAGCGAACATTATGCCAGTTTGACCGGGCGGTTGGTCGCTGCCCCCAGGCGCATGATGGCCACCTATGCGATCCTCATCGCTGCAACGGTCGGCCTGTTCTGGATCACTCCGAGCGGCTTCATCCCGGCCCAGGACCAGGGCTATTTCCTTACCGTCATCCAGCTTCCGTCCGGATCCTCGCTGGAACGGACCGACGAAGTCATGCGCAAGGTCGCCGCCCGGATCTTGCCGATCCCCGGGGTCAAGGGCGCGGTGATGCTCGCCGGCTTCGATGGTGCCTCGCAGACCCAGGCGCCCAACGCCGCTGCGGCATATATCCCGCTCAGCTCATTCGCGGAGCGGCGCAAGCTGGGCGTGACCTTCGCCCAGATCATGGCCGAAGCGCAAAAGCGCACCGCCGACATCAATCAGGCGCGACTGCTGATCGTTCCCCCGCCGCTGATCCAGGGGATCGGATCGGCAGGCGGTTACCGGATGGTCGTCGAGGACCACGGCGGCCATAGCGTGCAGGAGCTGTCCGGCCTGTCGTGGGGGCTGATCGGCAAGGCCAACCAGACCCCCGGCCTAAAGCAGGTCTACACCCTGTTCGATATCTCGACGCCGCGGGTGTTTGCCGACATCGATCGACGCAAGGCGGACATGCTCGGCGTTCCTCCGTCGCGCGTGTTCGAAGCTCTTCAGGTCTATCTTGGCTCGGCCTTCATCAACGACTTCAATCTTCTCGGGCGGACCTATCGGGTCACTGCACAGGCGGACGCGCCGTTCCGCGCAAGCGAGGCCGACATCGCCAATCTGCGGACCCGTTCCAATTCGGGTGCAATGGTCCCGCTCGGCTCGGTCACAACCTTCGAGGATCGCACCGGTCCCTATCGCGTTTCGCGCTACAACGGCTTCCCGTCGGTCGAGATCGATGGCGACACCGCGCCCGGTTACTCCTCGGGACAGTCGCTGCGGACAATGGAAGGGCTCGCCGCGGCGACCTTGCCGGCGGGCTTCACCACCGAGTGGACCGGTATCGCCTACCAGCAGAAGGCGGCGGGAAGTACGTCAGGAATGGTATTCGGGCTTGCAGTCCTGTTCGTGTTCCTGGTCCTTGCGGCGCAGTTCGAAAGCCTGGTGTTGCCGCTTGCAATCATCCTCATCGTGCCGATGTGCCTCCTCGCGGCGATGATCGGGGTTCACCTTCGCGGTCAGGACAATAATGTGCTGACGCAGATCGGGCTGGTGGTGCTGATCGCGCTTGCTGCGAAGAACGCGATCCTGATCGTCGAGTTCGCCCGCCAGGACGAAGCGTTGGGAATGTCCCCCGCCGAAGCGGCGGTGCGCGCAGCGCGCGACCGCTTGCGGCCGATCCTGATGACCAGCTTCGCATTCATCCTCGGCTCGGTTCCGCTGCTCACCGCGACTGGCGCTGGCGCCGAACTTCGCCAGGCGCTCGGCACCGCGGTGTTCTTCGGGATGATCGGAGTGACTGCCTTCGGACTGATTTTCACCCCGACCTTCTACGTCGTCTGCCGTTCGCTTGCGCAGCGCATTGCGCGATCGCGCAGCCAAGCCTCTCCGCCGGCGCTTGTGCCGGCCGAATAGAAAGACCGATGATGATCCATCGCACCTTCCTGATTGCCTGCTCGGCAATGGCTTTGACGGCCTGCGCAAGCGGCCCGGACTATCGACCAAGGCCAATTCCGGCGGCGGCCGCGGGATCCTTTGTCAATGGCGGCGGCCCGGCGGTCGCAGTTTCGCAGCCCGTCGGCGATTGGTGGAGGCTCTACCGGGATCCGGTGCTCGACCGACTGGTCACCGATGCCCTGGCCGCCAACACAGACATCCGGGTGGCCGTCGCGCGGCTGGCAAAGGCCCGCGCGGTATTGCGCGAGGAGCAGGGTGCGCGCGAACCGCAGGTCGGATTGTCGGGAAGCAGCCAGTACGGCCGCCTTCCCGGGCCATCCAGCCCTGGCGTCAACCGCACCGATGTCCAGGTCAACGCCGGTATCGACGTTGCCTACGAGGTGGACTTGTTCGGCCGGGTCAGCCGCGGCATCGAAGCGGCCGGGGGCGACGCCGGCGCGGCTCTAGCCGACGTCGATGCAGTCAGAGTGGCGATCGCATCCGATACCGCGCTGGCCTATGCCGATGCGGTATCGTCCGCCGAGCGAATCACGGTCGCGCAGCACATCGTCCGGTTGCTCGACCAGTCGCTCGCGCTCACCGAGCGGCGCCATCAGGTCGGGCTTGCCAACGGGCTCGACACCGCCCGAATTGCCGCCTTGCGCGATCAACGGCTAGCCGAGGTTCCGGTGCTACAGGCGCAGCGGCAGGCCGCCTTGTTGCGGCTTGCGACCCTGACCGGGCGAGCCCCCGCGGACCTGCCCTCAGATGTCGCCGTTCGATTAACGTCGCTTCAGCTCGACCGGCCGATCCCGATTGGCGACGGAGCGGGCCTGTTGGCGCGGCGACCGGACGTTCGGGCAGCCGAGCGCCGGCTTGCCGCGGCTACCGCGCGGATCGGTGTTGCAACCGCGGATCTCTACCCCAGAATCACGCTTGGCGGGTCGATCGGCTCGAGCGGTGCCGGCCTCGGCAACATCCTTGGTGCAAACCCACTGACCTGGCTCATCGGTCCGCTGATCAACTGGACCGCCAACCGAAGCGCTGCACGGGCCCGCGTTGCAGGGGCCGAGGCCGATACGCAGGCGGCGCTGGCGACCTTTGACGGGACAATTCTCGAGGCGTTGCAGGAGACCGAGACCGCGCTTTCCAACTATCGCCAGGCGCTGCAACGGCGCGAAGCGCTGAACGCCGCCCGAGCCGACGCGGAGACTGCAACGCGGATCACTCGCGCCCGCCAGCGCGAGGGCGACATCAGCTCATTGGAGTTGCTCGATTCAGAGCGAACCGCGGCCGACGCCGAGGCTGCGCTCGCCGAACAGGATGCGAGGATTACGTCCGCTCAGGTCAGCCTGTTCAGGGCACTGGGCGGCGGCTGGGGCGCCTAAATCGACCCGCAGTCGCTGGGCGCCGGCTTGCCGGCAAAACGGTCGGCGATCCACTGCAGCGTTGCCGGGGCGCTGTCCTGCGCGCTGGTTGGATGGCCCTTGCCGACGATGTCGATCCACTTGACCGACTTGCCCGCGGCACAGGCCTGCCGGGCGTAGGTGCGAGTTACAGCCGGTGCAATGATCACGTCCGCTGGGTTCTGGGCAACCAGCATCGGCACCGTGATGGCGGAAGCCTGGACGCTGTTTTTCTGGGCGATCGCTGCCCATGGCTGAATTGCGCCCAGATCAACTCCGGTGAGCTGGTTGCGCAGCATCACCATGCCGATCATCGCACCCAGCTTCGGTTTGGAATCGATGCTGACGCAATTATTCTGTGCCAGCCGGGTGATGATCATCTGTGTCTGCGGCCGGCCGAGGCTGCTTAGCGGGGCGCCATAATAGCCCGACCAGCTGTACGCGGTGAACGCGGTCAGAAAGGCGCGGATCAGTGGATTGGTGCCGCCGCGCAGATTGGCGGCCAGATCGGTCGGCGGAGCGGCCGCGGCCACTCCAACCAGATCAAGCTCCGGCGCGTAGCTGCTTGCGAGTTGCGCAGTCCACAGTGCGGCATGACCACCCTGGCTCGCCCCCCAAATGGCATATCGCCGGCCGGCACCCGCGCCGTCCAGCGCCCGCGCCGCGCGGACTGCGTCGAGCGTCGATCGCCCGGCGGGAACTCCGCCGAGATACGGATGAACGCCAGCGCTCCCAAGCCCCGGGTAATCGGGCGCAACCACGACATAGCCTTTGGCCACCATGTCGAGGGCCGGCGTTGCGGTAAAGAACGTAGGTGAGGTGCCGGGGGTCGAATCGAAGAAGCTCGGCGACAAGGACGGAGCGCATTGGCGCGCCACTCCCCAGGTGCCGTGAGTCCATGCCAGGACCGGGCGAGTCGGGCTCGACTGACCTGTATCGGGCGCCGCGACAATACCCGTCAGGTCCTGGAGCTGTCCGTTCTCACCCATCGACCAATAATGGATTGACCAGGCGCGCAT
>JBDSSR010000014.1:0-2198 GCA_039928675.1 Sphingomicrobium sp.
AATCTGCCGCTGCCGCCGGTCAATAGCGCGAGCGGTGTCGAAACCGCCGCGTTCAACCTCAAGGATTTCGTCACTCACCTCGTCCCCGCCTCGATCTTCGAAGCGATGAGCAAGAATGAAATTCTTCCGATCGTCATCTTTTCGTTGTTCTTCGGAGTTGCTCTGACCGCCGTTGGGGAAGCCGGGAAGCCGCTGGTCAAAGGCGTCGAATCGCTGGTCCGGGTGATGCTCCAGGTGACCGATTACGTGATGCGGTTCGCGCCTTTGGCGGTGTTCACCGCGGTTACCAGCGCGATTGCCGAGCGCGGGCCTCAGATCATCGCAACCTTCGGCAAGTTCGTTGGCAGCTTCTACCTCGGGCTCATCCTCTTGTGGTGCATACTGGTCGGCGCCGCATTCCTTTTCGTCGGCTCACGGACCCGCCACCTGGTGCGCTACATCCGCGATCCGATCGTGCTCGCCTTCTCGACCGCGTCGAGCGAAGCCGCCTATCCGCGCACATTGGAAGCACTCGAGCGTTTTGGAGTCCCATCGCGCATCGCGAGCTTCGTTCTCCCGCTCGGCTATTCGTTCAATCTCGACGGGTCGATGATGTACATGACCTATGCGACGATCTTCATCGCCCAGGCCTATGGAATCAACCTCAGCATCGGCCAGGAAATCACCATGCTTCTGGTGATGATGATCACCTCGAAGGGTATGGCGGGCGTCCCACGCGCAAGCCTGGTGGTGATTGCCGCAACCATGTCGATGTTCAAGATTCCCGAGGCCGGACTGCTTCTGATCCTCGCGGTGGACCATTTCCTCGACATGGGCCGCTCCGCAACCAACGTCGTCGGCAATGCCGTCGCAGCGACCGTCGTTGCCCGTTGGGAAGGCGTTCTGGCCCCCGAAACCGCGCCGGATATCGAACCCCCGCACGCTCCATCGCACCGGAAGACCGCAGGCGGAAAAGCCTAGGCAAAGGGCCGGTCGATGCTCGTCGGCGGCTGAGTGAAAAATTTCGGGCCGCTCTGCGCGATGTGCCAGCAATCCTCGAGCCGAACTCCGAACTTGCCAGGCAGATAGATGCCGGGCTCGTCAGAAAAGCACATGCCGGGCGCAAGCGGCGTCATTTCGCCGTGGACCAGATAGACCGGCTCGTGCCCCTCCATCCCGATGCCGTGCCCGGTCCGGTGCGAAAGCCCGGGCAGCGCGTAGCCAGGACCATAGCCCCAGCTTTCGTAGGCGCGGCGGACCGCATCGTCGACCGCTCCAGCGGGAACGCCGACCCGGGCCGCATCGATCGCGATTTGCTGGCCGCGGCGGACCTGGTTGTACACCTTGCGTTGCTCGGGCGTCGGATCGGCGCCGACCACGAAGGTCCGCGAAATGTCTGACTGATAGCCGTGAACGGTGCATCCGCAGTCGAACAGCACGATGCTTCCGCGCCTCGTGACCTGCGGCTTGTTCGAACCATGCGGCTGGGCGGAGGCTTCATCGATCAGAACCAGGGCGAATTCGGGACTGCCACCGAGCGCGATCGTCGCGGCGTCGATCGCCTTGCTGTAATCGCGTGGGGTCATGCCGAGCTTCGCGCCCTGCCCTGCATGGCGCATGGCGCGCAGCGTGAGGTCATTTGCGGCCTGCATCAGCTCCAACTCGTGGGCTGACTTGATTATCCGCTGGGCGCGAACAACCGGGTTGGCGCTGACCATCGCGACGCTGGGGAGCTGCTGGCGAAGCCGGTCGGCGATGAAATAGCGGTCGGTCTCCTCGAATGCGACCGGCGAGCCCGCGACTTTGCGTTCACGGAGGAAATCGGCGACCTGCTTCAGCGGCTCCTCATCCTCGTTCCAGGTCCGAACCTCGGCCGGAACAGCGAGCGTTTCGATAACCGACGGCCGCTCGAAAAACGGCGTGACGAGCACCGGATCGCCATGCGCCGGGATCACCGCCGCGGTCAGCCGTTCGGACCGCCACCACTGCACCCCGGTGTAATATTCGAGGCTTGGGCCGGCCTCGATCACCACCGAGCCAATCCCGGCCCGTTGCATCAGGCCCTGCGCCACGGCGATGCGCCCGGCTCGCTCGGCCGGCGCAATCGGCGGCGGCAAGGTGATGGGGGCGAGGGTGTCGCGGGCAGAAGCCAGCAATCGCGACGGTTGGGCCGCCATCGTGCCGGCCAGCGTTCCCAGAGCGGCAAGCACGGTTCGACG
>JBDSSR010000015.1:0-2936 GCA_039928675.1 Sphingomicrobium sp.
GTCGTTCCGACCCCCGAAATCTGAAGCGCGATGAGCCAGTAGTCGACCCCTACCCCGGGCGAGAACGCCTTCTCGCTGAGCGGCGGGAAGCCGAGCCAGCCGGTCCGCGCGAACTCACCCAGGAACAGGCTCAAATTGACCAGCAACGCGCCCGACGCGCCAAGCCAGAAGCTGACATTGTTGAGGGTCGGGAAGGCGACGTCGCGCACCCCCAGCTGAAGCGGGATGACGAAATTCATGAAGCCGATCACCAGCGGCATGGCGACGAAGAAGATCATGATCGTGCCGTGGGCGGAAAAGATCTGGTTATAATGTTCGGGGGGAAGGAACCCCTGGCCGTCGCCGACCGCAAGGAACTGATGCGCCCGCATCATGATCGCGTCGGCAAAGCCCCGGACCAGCATCACCAGCCCAAGGACGATGTACATGATCCCGATCTTCTTGTGATCGGTCGAGGTGATGTACTCGTTCCACAGAAACGACCATGCCTTGATCCGGGTGATCCAGATCGCCACCGCTGCAAGGCCGATCAGCACCGCGAGCGAAGTGAGCAGCGGGATCGGCTGCGAAAACGGGATCGCCGACCAGGTCAGCCGGCCGAACACGGGGCTCATGCGCCGGCTCCAGCCGCCGGTGCGTTATGCGGCGCTTGCGGCGGCGCGGCCGGACGCCCACTGACGATGGCCTCGAACAGTCCCGGCGCAACGGCGCCAAAGCGCATCGGTTTGACGTTGCTGGTGGGCCTTGCAAGCTGTGCCAGCGCAGCAGCATCGAGCGCCGGGCCCGAACCGCGCGCGCCTGCCGCCCAGGCCGCGAACTGCACCGGCGGAACCGAGTGAACCTTGAATTCCATCCCCGCAAAGCCATCGCCGCTGAATTGCGCCGAGCGGCCTTCGAACACTCCCACACGGTCGGCCTGAAGGTTAAGCTGCGTAGTCATCCGCGGCATGGTGTAGATCATCGATCCCATTCGGGGGATGAAAAAGGCGTTCCACACGGTTCCCGAAGTCAGCCGGAAATTGACCGGAGTGCCGGCCGGAATGACCAGCTGATTGACCGTCGCAATTCCCTGGTCGGGATAGATGAACAGCCACTTCCAGTCGAGCGAGACGACTTCGACGTGGATCGGCGCAACCTTTGAGGCAAGCGGCCTTGCCGGATCGAGCTGATGACTTCCAATCCACGCGATTCCGCCAAGCAGGATGACCGTCATCGCCGGGATCGCCCACACGACGAGCTCGATCGCCCCCGAATATTCCCACTCCGGGCGATAGGCGGCCTTGCTGTTCCCGCGCCGGAACCAGAATGCGATCGCAATCGTCGCAAGCATCGTCGGAATGACGATCGCAAGCATGATCGCGGTCGAATTGACGAAGATGGTCTTTTCCGCCCTTCCGACCGGGCCGGCCGGATCGAGCACTCCGCGATTGCAAGCAGTCAGGACAAGCGCGAGCGAAACAAGGAGGCCGGTTGCGCGCCAGCTGGTCGGATTTACCGATTGCGATGCCCCGTTCATCGAGTGTGGCGCTACTCGCTCGCACCGCGCAACTCAATCGGACCGTTAAATGCGCCCCGTCCGCGCCGCGCTCCAGGCCGCCGCCGACTGCTCGACCCACTCGCCGATGATGGTCGCGATTCGCTCGGCCGCGTGGCCATCGCCGTAGGGGAAAGACCGCCGGCTCATTGCGGCCAGGGCGACCGGATCATCGAGCAGGCGGAAGGTTTGGGCAACTATACGCTCGGCCGAAGTTCCGACCAGCAGCGCGCTTCCGTCGGCGAGCCCCTCGGGGCGTTCGGTTTTGTCGCGAAGGACCAGCAGCGGCACTCCAAGCGTCGGCGCCTCCTCCTGAATCCCGCCCGAATCGCTCAGCACCAGATCGCAGTCGAGCATCCGCTCAACCAGCTCGCGATGAGTCAACGGCCCGACCAGGGTGACGCCCAAATGGCCCTCGAGCAAGGTCCGCATGCGCTGCGCGATAAAGCCGTTGGGCGGCAGCACGACGTCGATCCGGGCTCGCCCTGACCGGGCAATCTCGGCCAGCGCAGCGGAGATAGAGCGAAGCCCCTCGCCCCAGCTCTCCCGGCGGTGGCAGGTAACCAGGACGCGCCGCCCGTTTTCGCGGAGCGACCGAGGGGGAAGCCTGGCCTCTTCGGCAAAGACCGCGTCAATGCCCGGATTGCCGGTGACGTGAACTTCCCCGCCGACGCCTTCAGCGGCAAGGTTGCGCGCCGAAAGCTCGGTCGGCGCGAACAGCAGCTGAGCCCCGCCATCGATCGCTGTTCGATATTCTTCCTCGGGCCACGGCAAGGCCAGGTCGTGGGTTCGAAGCCCGGCCTCGACATGGGCCAGCGGCACGCCTGCGCGAAATGCCGCAAGCGAAGCTCCCAGCGCGCTTGAGGTATCGCCCTGGACGACGAGCAATTCCACCCCCGTCGCAAGCCTCGGCCCGATCGCTGCAGCGACCTTGTGGACGTGCGCGTGGGGATTCTCCTCGCCCGGGCACTTGAGGCGTTCGATGGCAAAGGCGCCCAGTCCGAATTCCCACGGATCGAGCGGATGCTGCCCGGTGAATATCAGGCGCGGTTCGTGGCCGTGCGCAGCAAGCGCATGAGCAACGGGCGACAATTTGATTGCTTCAGGTCTGGTCCCGACGACCAGCCTGATATCGGCGAAACGCAGCCTTCCCCCTAGCTCGGCGGGACCAGCTTACGTTCGAAACGGTTCAATCTTCAACGGAAATTATCGGCATAGGCCTGAATTTTCATTCCGACCGGCGCTGCTGCAACAATATGATATTGCAGGCCATGGCGGTCGCAATAGGCGATTGCGGCATCCTTGCCGGCAAAGCTCAGGCGCACCTGGGGGTCGGTGTCGCCCGATCCGTTCCAGCCGGTCAGTGGGTCGGGCCGAAGCGGCTGGGTGCGCTCGAACTCAA
>JBDSSR010000016.1:0-2213 GCA_039928675.1 Sphingomicrobium sp.
CCCGCATCGGCGGCGAGGCCGATCCTCAATTCGTCGACTGGCTGGCGGTCGAGCGGATCGACGGGCGCGAGCTCGACGTCGCCATTCACCGCCGCTGGCTCGATCCGACCAAGCCCCTTGCAGCGGCGGTCATCGCGCCAGCCGACGGCGTGCTTGTAACCTCCGCGACGCTTCGCGGGGGCGAGGACTGGAGCGCTGCCGAAGCCCGCACCGGAGCGATTCACCTGCCGCTCGCGGCCAGCCGGTTCGAAGCCGAAAGTCCGTTCGACTATGCCGGCTGCTCAGAAGTGCTGATCGTGACCGACATTAAGCAGGGCGACACGCCTGCGCTGGCGGGTGCCTATGCGCGCCTGATCGAAGCGGCGGGCGGCGGGACGCTCGGCCTGTTCAGCGCAATCCAGCGGCTCAAGGCGGTTCATGCTCGGATCGCCGACCGGCTCGCGCGCGAAGGACTCCCGCTATTGGCGCAGCATGTCGATCCGATCGACGCGGGGACGCTGGTCGATATCTTCCGCGACGATCCGCGCGCCTCGCTGCTCGGCACCGACGCGCTTCGCGACGGCGTCGACGTGCCCGGCGACTCGCTTCGGCTGGTGGTGATGGAACGGGTTCCGTGGCCCCGGCCAACGGTTCTTCACGCCGCGCGCAGGATGGCCGGAGGCGGCAGCGCCTATGACGATCGCGTGGTTCGCGCGCGGCTTGCGCAAGGGTTCGGCCGGCTGATCCGGCGGCAGGGCGATTGCGGTGTCTTTGTCATTCTCTCGGCGGCCATGCCGTCGCGCCTGCTGGGCGCCTTTCCGCCCGGAGTCGCAGTCAGCCGGGTGCCACTCGATGTCGCCATCGCCCGGGTCGAACAGCGGCTTGCGCCATCCACCCCATCCTCCCCGGCGTCACCCCGCGTGGACCAGGTTCAGTGAAGCGCCTGGGGATCCTGCGGCATGCGCAAGCCGCCCCGAGCGCCGCTGGTTTCGACGATTTCAATCGCCCGTTGACCGCACTCGGCAAGGCGGTTGCACAACGCCTTGGCGAGCAGCTCAAGTCCCTCAACCTCGGCTTCGACCTGGTCCTTGCAAGCCCCGCCCGGCGCGTCCGCGAAACGGTCGATGGCCTGTGCCTCGGCCTTGGCGAGGTGCCGGTGCGGTTCGAACAGTCCTTTTGCCTCGCGACCGAGGCGGATTTGCGCGATTGCCTGCGGACCCAAACAGACGGCTTGGATTCGCTGCTGATGGTCGGGCACAACCCGGCAATCGGACAGCTCGCAATCGACCTTGCCGACCGCGACGATCCGCGCCTGCTCGATCTGATGAGGGGATTTCCGACGGCTACTTTCGCGCTTCTCGAGTTCGCCGTCGACAGCTGGGCACAGGTCGTGCCGGGACGCGCTGCAATCGCCAGGCTGATCCTTGCGAACGCGCGAAGCTAGGACGTCAGTGCGGCGGCGAGCCGGTCGCGAAGCGCAACCAGCCGGCTGATGTCGAGGCCATTGCCCGGCGCTTCTCCTGCCCGGTCGGGCCGGGCGGTGGTTTGGTGTTGCGGCGCTTCTTCAGCGGCTTGATCGGACGGAGAGCCCTTGCCGCGAAGCAGCTTCTGCACCCCGCGAATGGTATAGCCCTGTTCGGTCAACAGGCCGTGGATACGATGTGCAAGCGCGACGTCGACGGCACGGTAATAGCGGCGATTGCCGGCGCGCTGCATCGGCTTCAGCTGCGGAAATTTGGTTTCCCAATAGCGCAGGATGTGCTGGGCAACACCAAGCTGCTGCGACAGCTCACCGATCGTCAGAAGTGCGCCAGGGTCCTTTTGTCCGGCCGTCGCCATCACCGCGGTCCGGGCCTTAGCCCTTCGCGATCTGGTCGCGCATGATCTGGCTTGCGCGGAAGGTCATGACCCGCCGCGGAGCGATCGGCACTTCAACCCCGGTCTTGGGATTGCGCCCGACCCGCTGGCCCTTGTCGCGCAGAATGAAGGTCCCGAAACCCGACAGTTTGACGTTCTTTCCGTCCGACAGCGCGTGGCACAAATGGTGAAGTACGCGTTCGACGACCCCGGCCGATTCGGCGCGGGACAGGCCGAGACGGCGATGCACGACATCGGCCAGGTCGGCGCGGGTCAGCGTGCCGTTGGCATCAGCGTCGTTAGTGATCCGCGCGATACCGAGATCGGCCATGAAATTCTCCCGCCTGTGCAACGGCATGCCCCGCCGTTTATCAATT
>JBDSSR010000017.1:0-4234 GCA_039928675.1 Sphingomicrobium sp.
GCATATTGCTTAAACGCCCCCGGATTGGCGGCCATGATCTTGAACGCATCGGCATTGCGGGCAAGCCCGGCAAATGCCTGCGGGTTCATCGCCAGCGCCTGAAATGCGCCCGGGTTCATCGCCAGCGCCTTGAAGGCGCCCGGATTCATCGCCAGCGCCGTCATTGCGCCCGCCGTCACGGCGTTGGTGTTAGCAGCCTTGGACGACATCATTTCGGCGCTTCGAGCCAGGCTCTGGAACGCGGCCGGGTTCTGCGCCAACGCCTTGAACGCTTCGGCATTGGCTGCAAGCGCTGTCAGAGCACCGGGGTTGCGCGCCAGTGCGGCAAAGCCGGGATCGCGTACCAGTGCGCGGAAGTTCGCGTCATGGACCATCAATTCGAACGCATCGGTCTGCATAAGCTGCGGAACCGAAGTGTCTCCAAGAGTGACGTCGCCTTCGCCGATCTGGCTGGAGACGTAACGCTGCGATGGCGCCACTGTCCCGGAACTCGGTCCGAGCGGCGGATAGACATGGCCAAGCCCGTAGGCAGCGATGCCGACGGCGAGAATGCCCGCGGCGCTAAGGTACATCTTGCGGCTGGTTGTAAGTGAATTCGTCATGGTTGCCCCCAGACTGTTTCGAGAAGGGCAGCTTGGACCCAGATTAAGGGAAAGTCAATCAATGTCGGCTGCTCTACTTTGGAGGTAAGTAATTGTTTTAATTAGTTTAATTTTATAATTGAAAGGGAATCACGATGGATCGGGCGATGGCCAATCCTTTCGCCGAGGTTAACCAACTGTCGTGAGGCTGCTGAAAGGACGAACGGATTATCCGGGCGAGATGGTGAGGAGGTCCCCGCTAATGATCGTTCGCCTGACGCTAAGTGCCGCCGCATTGATGACCTTTGCGAGTTCCGCTGTTGCTGGCGATCCGGCAAAATCGGATTGGCGCGATGCCGGGCAGCCGGCGAAATCACCAAAGTCGCTGGTGCTCGCTTCGGCCGAATCCAACACTGCGCAACCGGTTGCGGACGTCCCGGCTCCCGCGCCGGCAAAGCACCGCGCGGCCCGGGTCACAACCTGCCGCTGCGGTGATCAGCAAGCCCAGGAAGACAACGAATAGGCGCGTGATCGCGCTTATTGCGCCTGCGCGATGTGCTGGGGCGCCCGAATCACTGGGATTTCCCCGTCGCCAACGGTCGCGAATGCCGACCAGTAGAACGGGTGCGAGGTGTTCAGGTCATCCATCAACTGGCGCTGGGACATGCGCAGCGCAGCCACGGTGGGTGTTCCGGCCGGCGCTGAAAACAGGCCGGTGATCAATCGCTGAGTGGCGTTGAAGTCGTCCGGAACCGGCCAATGGCTGGCGATCACCAACCGCGCTCCGGCCCCGACGAACGCTCTTACCAGCCCGTCGAGCGCGACGTCCCCGCCCGTTGCAAGCCCCGCCTGCTGAGTAGCGGCCGCGCTGGCTTTCCCGGCGGTGTCGCAAGCCGACAGCACAACCAGGTCGGCATCGAGGTGGAGGTCGAAAATCTCGCGGAAGGTCAGCAGTCCGTCCGACCCCTCTCCGCCGAAGCTGGTCAGCAGAGCCGGCTGGGCGGCGCACTTGGGCGCGCGCGAAGTGACGACTCCGTGGGTCGCGAAGTGGATGATCCGGTAATCGCCAAGGTCGGTGCGCTGCTCAAGGCCGACGTCGGTGAAATTGTCCCCGGTGATGACCAGCGCGCTGTTTGGATCCTGGCCCTGAAGAATGCCACTTGCGAGCTGCAGCTCCTTTGCCGAAATCGGGTGGGTCCATGACGACATCGGAAGCAGGCAATCCCGATCCGCGTTGGCGGGCACAAGCCCTTGCGCAGCCGCTGCCGGTGGAGTGTTCTGGCCGAGCCCAAGATAGGCCTTGAGCCCGGCCGACGGCGGAGCGCTCCGCAGTTGGGCGAATGAGCGCGGGGATACGACCGTAGAAATATCGTGATCGCGGCCGAGCCAGTTGATTCCCCGGAAATCGAACTCCGCGTCACCGCCGGCCGCGGCGCGCTTGGTGTAAGCGTCCACCGAAGCCTGGTCCATGACGAGCAAATTGGGTGGCAGGCGTAGCATGGGGCCGTCAGGTTCGAACAACAATTGGCCGATCGCCGGGATTTCGGCCGCGAACTTGCCAAACAGCTCGCCGTACATCTGGTGTGCAAGGGCAACGTCGAACGCATAGGTAATGCGCTGTCCATTCTCGACCGTTGAAATGGTGTCGCGCAGCGCGTCGACTTGCCCGCCCAGATCCTGCGCTCCGGTGTCCAGCTTGACCGCGCGCGACGTGGTCGGTGTAATCAGCATCGCGTAGACGTGATCACCGACAATCGTCATCCGGTAATAGCCTTCGCCCGCGCGAAGCGACTTTTGCAGCTCGGCGAGCGAGATCACTTCGCTCGACACCGCTCGGTAGCGGGGGAAATTGCCAAGCGCGGCCTGGGTCGTGAGCTGCTCCGTCTGTGCCTGGTTGAGCGTCGTGCGCAGGCTTCTCGTCCGGACTGCTTCCTCCGGCGTCGGCTTGGGCAGGTCGGTCAGGCGCGCAAGCTCGATTCGCGCGCGCTCGATGGTCCGGGTCAAAGTTACCGACTGGCGGAATAATCTCGAAGCCTCATCGGTTCCGCCGGTCAGTTCGCGCGCAAGCACCGCTTGGGTCTGCGCAAGCCCGGGCCGGACCATGAGCTGCGTCGCGGCAAAAATCTCCGCGTCGGTCGCGGCATCATGATTCTTTTTCAAAAGCAGGTCGACGTAAGGCCGGAGCACCTGCGCGAACGACGGCGGCACCGAATTTGCATCGCCTTCCGAGTGGACGATGTCGCGGAACATTGCCTCGGCGACGGCGGTCTGCCCCGAACGGGCAAGGAAGCCCGCGAGCCGGGCCCTCGAGTTGAGAAGTGCTGCCGAGCCTGGATAATTCTGGTCGAGCAGGGCAACCCCGGCGCGATAGAGCCGGTCGGCTCCCGCCGAGTCATGGCCCTCTTCGGCAATCGCGCCGAGATCGCCAAGAATCTGGGCACGCATCCACACGATAGAGGCGACCTTGCCCCCGCGAACGCCCTCGAGCTTCGCATCCGCGGATCGAAGGGCGGCGCTGGCGCCTACGGAATCACCGGTCAGCCGCAACGAAGTGCCGCGCAGCTGTAGCGCCTGGCCGTCCAGGATTTGGGCCTTTTCAACCGGCAGCAATTCGTCGGACTCGGCGCCCAGTTGCTTGCCGATCTTTGATTCCGAGTTGAGCCGCTTTGAAACGACCGGGCCAATGTCGAGCGAACCCTTCCCCTGGCTTTCAACCCGCTCGACCGATGCTGGAAGCGGTTTGTCGAGTTCTTCCAGTGCACCCTTGGGATTGCCCTGGTTGAGGTCGTGGATGGCGCGGTAATTGCGCAGCCGCCGAGCAACGATCGGGTCTGACCCGATCTGGTCGCTTGCCCGAGCAAACAGCGAATCGGCTTCGGCGTAGCGGCCGAGGTTCGATTTCTGAAGCGCTTCGTTGGCGAGGGCTTCGGCGCGGCCCAGCGGCGCGTCGTCGGCCTTGCTGACGGCGGCGAAAAATTCGGCCGCTTCGGCATAGCTTCCCGAATTGTTGCGGCGATAGGCTTCTGCAAGCGCCTTTGCCGGGTCCATCGTGCCCGCCTGAACCCGAGCGAACGACGCCGGATCACCCGCACCGGTGGTGGCAATGGAAATCGCGCCCTTGGCCGGCTGATCGGCAACCAGGCTTCGAAGGCCCAACTGGATTGCGCTGTCGTAGCCGGCCAGACCTTCGGCTTCATAAAGCGTGTTGGCCTTGCGCAGCTGATAGACGCGATAACCGACGTCGGCGTCCTTGAGCTTGCACTCGGTGATCTGAACCGTCCCGAGCTCGGCGATCGACCCCGCGGCCGGTGAACCACACGTCACGCGCTCGGCGCGAAGCGCTGCAAGCCGGCTCGAAGCACTGGCCGCATTGCGAAGCTTGTACAGCCGACCGACCGGAAGCGAGGCATCGCGACAGGTGACCGAATAGCCGGCGTCGAACATTCCGGCCAGCGCCTTATCGGTCGAGTCCGACTGGGCCGAGCAGAAGATCGACCCACTGCTTCCGATGCGGAAGCTGTCGCGTACGCTGAGCGGCACCGCCGGGGCCTGGGAAGCGCCCGCGAAACACGACAGTGCCGCTGCAATCGCTAGTGCCGCTTTGCGCATCTCACATCTCCGATCAATTGCCGACGCCGTCGCTGCCACTGGTA
>JBDSSR010000018.1:0-13009 GCA_039928675.1 Sphingomicrobium sp.
TACCGCTGCAAGAACAACGCCCTGATGTACGTCCACTGGATGTCCGACGGCAGCGCCCGGGTCAAAAAGACCCGCGACGAAGCCGGCACTCCGATTGCCGCGGGCTCGGCCGATCTGACCGGCGACGCCAAGGCGTCGACGATCAGCTACAAGGGCGAGAGCTGCAGCGCTTGAGGCACCAGCCGTAGCGCATCGCTTCGGCGCATCGGCGGTCCATTCAGCACGGCGTCAGCTTGACTTGGCTCTGGCGGCCCTGAATCCGGGTCGCCGAGATTCTGGCCACAGGTGAAACGTTCGATGATGATCAGCAGGCGTGCCTTTGCCGGCGGCGCGATCGGCGCAGTCGCCGCGCTGCATCTGCCGGGGCGGGCTGCTGCTTCGGGGTTCGGCGACAGCGCGACGATGGCCGCCGAACGGATCGGGCCGGCGCTCAATGCCATCGCCGCCTATGCGCGAACCCATCTCCAGGCCGTCGGCCTGCCTGGACTGACGCTTGGCCTGAGCCTTCCAGACGGAAGCAGCCGGACGTTGAACTTCGGCGTCGCCAATGTCGCTGCGCAAACCCCGATCGGCCCGGCGACGCTGTTCCAGGTCGGATCGATCAGCAAGCTGATGAGCGCAGCGGTGCTTGCGCAGCTTGCAAGCGAAGGCCGCTTTGCCTTCACCGACCAGATCAGCGCCTTGCTTGCGGGCCTGCCGCTGCCGCCCGCGAACGGAATCACGGTCCAGCACCTCCTCGATCATCTGGCGGGCCTTGCCGCCGATGCCCCGCTCGACCCCGAGGGCGGGCTGTGGATCGGCTACCCGCCCGGCCAGCATTGGCACTATTCCAACACCGGCTACGAAATCCTCGGCCTGCTTGCCCAAAAGTTTGGCGGCAAGTCGATGGCGCAGCTGGTTGAACAGCGCATTTTCAGGCCGCTCGGGATGACCGGATCGGTCGGCGCGATCAGGCTTGCCGACCGCGCGCGATACGCCACCGGCTATCAGCCCGCGAACGAGGAGGAGGCCTTCGTGCCCGGGGGAGCGCTCGGCGAAGCGCGCTGGATCGACGAGGCCGGGGCGGCTGGCGGAGTTGCATCGACTGCCGAGGATATGAGCCGGCTGCTGCGATCACTCGCCGACGCTGCTCAGGGCCGGGGCGGTCTTGGCCTTCCGCCCGCACTGGCGCGGACATTCGCCCAGCATGCAGTGCCGACCGACACCATCGAGATGACCTATGGCAATGCGTTGATGCACGTCGGCAACGGACCGCGCACTTACCTTCACCACACCGGCGGAATGGTCGGCTTTTCCTCCTCCTTTCACCTCGATCCGGTTAGCGGAGTGGCCGCCTTCGCAAGTTCGAACATCGGCTTTCTCGCCGAATATCGTCCGCGGCTCCTGACCCTGTTCGCAGTCAATGCGCTGACCGAAGCGCTTGCTGGCAAGCCGATCCCGAGGCCGCCGCCGGTGGGCATCGTACTGCCGGTTCCAGCGGCCTATTCGGGGCATTTCGCAGGGCCTTCGGGAAGCTTCGAAGTGCGCTTGTCGGGAGCGTCGCTGGCGATCATCGCCGGTGGCCGTTCGGACCCGCTGATTCCGGTCGGTGGCGACCTGTTCAGGACAGCTCATCCGGCCTTCCGCCGCTACAGCCTGCTGTTCGAACGGCGCGCCAACACCATCGGCGGAGCAAGCTGGGGGCCCCTGTCCTACCTGCGCTCCGAAACTAGCGGACTTTTGCCTCCGTCCAACCCGGCGCTTGCCCGGCTCGCCGGCCGCTTCGTCAACGACAGTCCGTGGTTCGGAGCCCACCAACTGGTCGAACGCGGTGGACGGCTGTGGATCGGGACCGAGGTTCCGCTGACCCCGATCGGGCAGAATTTGTGGCGCGTCGGCCAGGAACCTTGGTCGCCCGAGCGGGCCAGCTTCGCCGACTTCGACGGCGACGTTCCAGCGACCCTGATCTGGTCGGGTGAAAAGTTCGTTCGGCGCGACATCCAGGCCCGGAGCGCTAGCCACTAGTCGGTGCGGCCGCTAACAGCCGCGCCCATGTCCCAAGAAATTGCGCAGCAATCGCCAATCACTCCGCAGCTAGTCGCCGACCACGGCCTGTCGCCGGAAGAATATACCCGCGTCGTCGCTGCTCTGGGGCGTGAGCCGAACCTCGTCGAGCTCGGCATATTCTCGGTCATGTGGTCCGAACATTGCAGCTATAAAAGTTCGCGATTTCATTTGAAGAAGCTTCCGACCCAGGCGCCGTGGGTGATCTGCGGCCCGGGCGAAAATGCCGGGGTCATCGACATCGGCGACGGCGATGCCGCAATCTTCAAGATGGAGAGCCACAACCATCCGTCCTACATTGAGCCCTATCAGGGCGCCGCGACCGGGGTCGGCGGAATCCTTCGCGACGTCTTCACCATGGGCGCCCGGCCGATCGCCAATTTGAACGCGCTTCGCTTTGGCCGGCCCGATCATCCCAAGACCCGGCATCTGGTTGCCGGAGTCGTCGCTGGCATTGGCGGCTACGGCAATTGCGTCGGAGTTCCGACCGTCGGCGGCGAAGTCAATTTCGATACCGCTTACGACGGCAATATCCTGGTCAACGCAATGACCGTCGGAGTGGCGAAAACCGACAAGATTTTCTATTCGGCGGCAAGCGGCATCGGCAATTCGATCGTCTATGTCGGGTCCAAGACCGGGCGCGACGGAATCCACGGCGCGACCATGGCTTCGACCGACTTTGCCGAGGACAGCGAGGAAAAGCGCCCCACCGTCCAGGTCGGCGACCCGTTCACCGAAAAGCTTCTGATCGAGGCCTGCCTTGAACTGATGGCGACCGACGCGATCGTCGCAATCCAGGACATGGGCGCCGCCGGCCTGACCAGCTCAGCGGTTGAAATGGCGTCCAAGGGCGGTGCCGGAATTCGCCTCGACATGAACGCGGTGCCGTGCCGCGAGACCGGAATGACGCCTTACGAAATGATGCTGTCCGAAAGCCAGGAGCGGATGCTGATGGTATTGAAGCCCGGTCGCGAGGCCGAGGCCGAAAAGATCTTCACCAAGTGGGAGCTCGATTTCGCGATCATCGGCCAGGTCACCGACACCGGGCGGATGGAGCTGGTGTGGAACGGCGCGACGGTCGCCGACATTCCGCTTGGACCGCTGGCCGATGACGCGCCGGAATATGACAGGCCGCATCTCAGCCTCGACGCCTATAAGGCGTGGGCCGGGGTCAAGCCGCTGGGCGCGGTTCCGGGAAGCGCCGACATCGCGGCCGATCTGATCAAGATGATGGCCTCCCCGGCGCTCGCCAGCAGGCGCTGGATTTACGAGCAATATGACCAACAGGTTGGCGGCGACACCGTCCAGCGTCCGGGTGGCGATGCCGCCGTAGTGCGCGTCCACGGGTCGAAAAAGGCGCTTGCGATGACCACCGACTGCACCCCGCGATATGTTTATGCCGACCCCTATGAGGGCGGCAAGCAGGCGATTGCCGAAGCCTGGCGCAACCTTTGCGCGGTCGGCGCGCGGCCGCTTGCAGTGACCAACTGCCTCAATTTCGGCAACCCCCAGCGGCCCGAGATAATGGCCCAGTTCGTCGAGGCGCTGCGCGGCATGGGCGAGGCTTGCCGGGCATTGGACTTCCCGATCGTCAGCGGCAACGTCAGCCTCTACAACGAAAGCAAGGCGACAGGTGGTGGGTCCGCGATCCTTCCGACCCCGGCGATCGGTGGCGTTGGCCTGCTCGACGATTGGGAAAAGTCGGCGACGATCGCGTTCAAGCACGAAGCCGACCGGATCATGCTCATCGGCGCCGATCCAAGCGCTCGGCCCGAACTTGGTCAGTCGCTGTGGCTCGATGTCTGTCACGGTCGGCGAGCCGGGCCGCCGCCGCGCGTCGACCTTGCCGGCGAACGGCGCAAGGGCGAACTTGTCCGGCGCTTGATCGACGAAGGGCTGGTGACCGCCGTCCACGACGTTTCGGATGGCGGCGTTCTAGTCGCGGTGGCGGAGATGGCGCTGGCGTCGGGAATTGGCGCCCGGCTGACCATCGAAACCTTTGAGGACGAGGTCGACAGCGAGCGGTTCGAGCACGCCTGGTCGCTGTTCGGCGAAACCCAGGGACGCTTCATCGTCACCGAACGGCACAGCCAGAGCCTGGTCGAACGGCTCGGCACCGAAGCCGGTGTTCACTGCTGCTTTATCGGCTGGACCGGTGGCGATTCGATCGTGATCGATTCGCGATCGTCGGGAATGGTTTGCGAGAGCAGTCTCGCCGAACTGCGCGCCGCGCACGAGGGCTTTTTGCCCAAGCTGATGGGCGCCGATCCGGCGCTCGCCTGAGCCGCGCATGAAGGACGTTCCACACACGCCCTACACCGCTCTTCCGGCGCTGAGCGAAGACCAGCGGATTGCCCGGGTTCGGGCATTCAGGAAGGAGATTGCAAGCCGCCGCAGCTGCCGGATGTTCAGCGACAGTCCGGTCGCCCGGGAAATCATCGAGCAGGCGATTCTGGCGGCAGGAACCGCGCCCTCGGGGGCCAATCATCAACCGTGGCACTTTGCAGCGGTCAGCTCGAGCGAGATCAAGCAGCGCATTCGCATCGAGGCCGAAAAGGAAGAAGCGGAATTTTATGCCGGGAAGGCCGGGCAGGAGTGGCTCGAGGCTCTGGCTCCGCTCGGCACCGACGAGGACAAGGCCTATCTCGAAACGGTGCCGTGGCTGATTGTCGTTTTCGGCCAGCGTCGGGGCGGGATCGAGCCGGGCGATGCCAAGACCAATTATTACGTGACCGAGAGTGTCGGCATCGCGTGCGGCTTCCTGCTTACGGCACTACACCTGGCAGGGCTTGCAACCCTGACCCATACCCCATCGCCAATGGGGTTCCTGCGCGAACTTTGCCGGCGGCCGACAAGCGAAAAACCGTTGATGGTCATTGCCGTCGGGCACCCGGCTGCAAATGCCGTCATCCCGCTTCACGCATTGAGGAAAAAGCCGCTCGGCGAAATCAGCAGCTGGCTTTGAGGGCGCTGAGCGCGCGGGCAGTCAGATCCGGCCGAAACCCTGGTTGGCGACCTTTCGGCCAAAGCCCCCGACAACCGGAGCGGCGCGCGAAACCAGCGGATTGGTCGCCTTGTCGAACTGCTCGACCGTCTCGTTGAAAAGTTTGCGAAGTTCGACCACTTGCGGCACCAGCTCGTCCGGAAAGCGGTGCGTTTCCACGCACACCCGCGCGGTCTGCTCGATGAGCTCGGCGATGTCGGCCAGCGGCTCGGCGCCAAGCTGGCGCGATTCGCCCTTCAGCGTATGCGCCGGCATGACCAGCGCAGTGGCGTTCTGTTCGCGCATAGCGCTTTCGATCTGGGCGATCGATTTGACCCCGTCTTCCTTGAAATAGGACAGGATTCGAATGAATCCGGGGCCAAGTTCGGTCCGGTTCTTTTCGAAATATGCCCAATCGACGACGTCCCGAGCCAGGTCGGCCACGCATTGCTCCTCATCACGCCAATTGCCGGGCGGCGTTGTTCCCACCTGCCGGGGGATAGAGCCCAAGAGTAAACTTTGCCTTAGCGCGGCCCGCCTCGCGCGCTCCAGCGCTCTCTAGCGCCGGGCCTTGTCGAACGGGTTGGAGCGCCCGCGGAAGTCGAGCCGGACCGGGATCGCAGCCAATTTGAGGTCGCGGCGAAGCGCGTTGACCAGATAGCGGCGGTAACTTTCGGGAAGCTCCTCGGTGCGGTTGCCGAACACCACGAAGGTCGGCGGCCGGGTGTTGACCTGGGTGATGTAGCGCAACTTGATTCGCTGGCCCTTTGGAGCAGGCGGCGGGTTGGCTTCGACCGCGCGTTCAAACCAGCGGTTGAGCTCGCCCGTCGACACCCGGTTGCTCCACGCCTCGCGCAACTCGAACGCGACTTGAAGAATGGTGTCGATGCCCTTGCCGGTCTTGGCCGAGACGGTCAGCAGAGCGACGTCGCGAAGCTGTGCAAGGCCTTCGCCAAGCGCCGCCTTGACCCCGTTGAACAGCGACGAGGCATGGTCCGCGACATCCCACTTGTTGAGCGCGATGATCAGCACCCGGCCCTCCTCGACGACCTGCGACGCAATCCGCAGGTCCTGCGCTTCGAGCCCGCGCGTGGCGTCGAGCAGAAGGACCACGACCTCGGCATAATCGATCGCCCGGCGGGTGTCGGCGGCCGACAGCTTTTCCAGCTTGTCCTCGACCTTGGCCCGCTTCCTCAAGCCCGCGGTGTCGACCAGCTGCACCGGCCGCAACTCGCCTGACGGATCTGGCCATTGCCACTGCAGGCTGATCGAATCGCGCGTGATCCCGGCCTCCGGGCCGGTAATCATCCGCTCCTCGCCAAGCATCTTGTTGACCAGCGTCGATTTGCCGGCATTGGGCCGCCCGACGATCGCGATCTTCAGCGTCGGGTCGTAGTTTCCAACCTCGTCGTCCACCTCGTCCTCGCCCCGCTCGACCAGCGGCAGAAGCGCGTCGAACAGATCGGCAATGCCTTCGCCATGCTCGGCGCTGAGCGCCACCGGTTCGCCGAGGCCGAGCCGGAACGCCTCGAGCGTTCCCGACTGGCCCGAGCGGCCCTCGACCTTGTTTGCAACGACGATCACCGGGGTCGATTCAACCCGCAGCCAGCGGCCGATCTCTTCATCGAGCGGGGTAAGCCCTTCACGCGCGTCGATCATGAACAGCGCCACATCGGCTTCGCGAACCGCAGCTTCGGTCTGCTGGCGCATGCGCCCGGGGAGCGACAGCGGATCCTCATCCTCGAACCCGGCGGTATCGATCACTCGAAATTCGAGCCCGACCAGCTGCGCCTCGCCTTCGCGCCGGTCGCGGGTTACTCCCGGTCGATCGTCGACCAGCGCCACGCGCTTGCCGACGAGCCGGTTGAACAGCGTCGATTTTCCGACATTGGGCCGGCCAACGATGGCGACAGTGCGAAGTGGCATCGAGCGCCGATAGCAGCGCCGGGACCCGACTGCGATAGCCTAGCGGCCAGATAGCCTAGCGAAAGCCGTGCAGCCGGCCGTTGTCGTCGAGCACGTAGAGCATTCCTCCAGCAACCGCCGGAGGGACGCTGATCGGAGCGCCGACGCTGACCTGGTTCTGGTACGACCCGGTTTCGGGATCGAAGCTGAGCAGCGCGCCGCCCGACCCGGCGACGATCAGCCGCCCACCGGCCAGGATCGGTCCGGAATAGTCGATCTGGCCGCGCTTGGTCTTTGCCCGGCGGAAGGCCGGCATCGGGTTGATCCAGCGGATCTTGCCGGTCATCCGGTTGACGCACAGCAGCTTGGCGTCGGCAGTTGCGACAAATACCCAGTCGCCAGCGACCCATGGCGTCGAAATCCCGGCGATATTGAGTTCCCACTGGCGCTGGCCGGTGGTCAGCTCAAGCGCGACCATCCGTCCGCCCTGCCCGATGGCGAAAACCTGGCCGTTGTCGATGACCGGGTCGGCGTCGATATCCGACAGGCTCGACACGCTGGTGGTGATGCTGGTGCGCTCGAGCGCGTCGCTCCACACTTGGCGGCCATTTTCATAGCGATAGGCGTTAAGCTCGCCCGAGGAGAAGCCGGCGATGACGGTGCCCTGGCCGACCGCCGGGGAAGCCGAGCCGAATACTCCGGCGATTTCCAGCGAGGCTGCGGCGGACCAGTTGAGCGATCCATCGGCGGCCTTGAGCGAATAGAGCTGATTGTCCTGGCTCATCGCGTAGACCGTGTCGCCAGCGACCGTCGGAGAACCGCGCAGCGGCCCGCCGGGCTTCACTTTCCACAGGATTCCGCCGGTCCGCTCATCCAGCGCGGCGACATAGCCAAGACCGTTGGTGGCATAGACCCGGCCGCCATCGGAAGCGACTCCGCCGCCGTAGAGCGAGGTCTCATTGCCTTTCTCGTTTGGGGTTTGGCTGACCCAATATTGGGCCCCGCTGCGCGCGTCGAACGCCCGCACCGCGCCAAGCGAATCGATCACGAAAACCCGGCCGTTGGCGACGATCGGCGACGCCGCGAGCCGCATTGTTGCCGATGTCCCGCGTCCCGCCGGAACGCTGAACGCCTGGGTCAGGGTGGCCCCAAGAGCAAGCTGGCCCATCGACTTGGTCGCGCTTCCGCCGGACTGGGTCCAATTGGCATTGGCGGTTGGTGCGGGCAGGTTGAGCGGGACAGCGCGAAGCGCCGGGTCCGAGCCGATATCGCCTTCGCTCGTCAGCACTGCAACGCGCTGGCCAAGGACCGGCGTGGTGACCGTCTTGCGGTGCTTGATCAGGCTGCAGCCGCTCGCGGCGAGGACTCCTGCGAGGAGGATTGCAGCGCGGTATTGTCGAGCTTTGGTCATCGAGTTCCTACTGGGTTTAGGGAGCCCATTGAGCTTGGGCCTATTGAGCTTGGGCCTATTGCGTTGGGGGAAGCGCCGAAGTGGCATCAACGCCGAGACTGCTTGCGATCTGGATCGCGCGCTGACGGGCCGACTCCGGTGCGTCCTTGTTTTTGGCGATTGCAGCGAAAATTTCTCCGGCCTGCGCTTTCTTGCCTTGCTTGATGAGCGCCAGGCCGGTCATTTCCCCGGCCGACGCAAACCACGGCGAATCCGGGGTGGACAGCGGTGCCAGCCGAGCAACCACAGTCTGCGCTGGCAACTGGTCGAATTCGAGCGCGGTCTGGCGGATGAGGGCAATATCGCGATACGCCTTGGGAAGGCTGGAATCTTCGGCAACTTCGCGGAATTTGGCAGTCGCCAGCCTGGTATCGTTCTTGTCGAGCGCAAGCACTGCGCGGGAGAACAGCGCCGAGGCGCGAACCGCCTTGCTTGAGCTTGCCGAAAGCTCGTCGAGCTGTTTGGTGGTCTCCACCCCGGTCTTCCGGTCGGCGAGCGCGCGATAGGTATCGACCAGCTTTTCGGCCTGCTGTTCGGAATGTTGGCGGCTGTGCTGTTGCCACCAGATCGCGCCCGCGCTGGCGGCAAGAAACAGGATCACCGCGCCGACCAGCAACGCGCCATTGTTGCGCGCGAAGTCGCGAAGCCGGTCGCGGCGCAGGTTCTCGTCGACCTCGCGAACGAAAGTCTCGTTGATATCGGGGGTTTGCGCCAAAGACGTTCCTCAGTCCGCTGGTTCGGGAAACATTTTGCCGATCGCTCCCCTTCCCCACGAAAGATGAACGGAAGCTGGCGGCGGACCGTCTAGCGGCTGCATGGCGAAAGGCAAAGTCCGTTTAGACTTTCGGCCGGTAGGTCTGGTCGGCGGTCGGAAAGCTGCGGGCCTGAACCTCTTGCGCATAGGTTCGAGCAGCCGCTCCGATCCGCTCGGCCAGATCGTCATAGCGTTTGACGAACCGGGGCGTGCGCTCGAACAATCCGAGCATATCCTCGGTAACCAGGACCTGGCCGTCGCATTGGTCCGACGCTCCAATGCCGATCACCGGGCAGGCGACGCTTCGGGCAATCTCGGTTGCAATGTCCTCGACCACGCCTTCGACCACCATGCAGAATGCGCCGGCGTCGGCGACTGCTTGCGCATCGCCCTTGATTTTGTCGGCCTCGGCCGCGTCGCGGCCGCGAGCGCCATAGCCGCCAAGCACGTTTACGGCCTGCGGCGTAAGGCCGACGTGGCCGATCACCGGAATCCCGCGGTTGGTGAGAAAAGCGATCGTCGGGGCCATCGCCTGGCCGCCTTCGAGCTTGACCGCCGCGCAGCCGGTTTCCTTCATGATCCGCGCCGCCGATTCGAACGCTTGCTCGGGCGATGCTTCATAGCTTCCGAACGGCAGGTCGACCCCGACCAGCGCATGCCAGCTGCCGCGAACCACCGCGGCGCCGTGCGCGCACATCATCTCAAGCGTTACAGGGATCGTCGAGGGCAGGCCGTAAATCACCTGGCCAAGGCTGTCCCCGACCAGCAGCATGTCGCAATGCGGATCGAGCAGCTGCGCCATCCGCATGGTGTAGGCGGTCAGCATCACGATCGGCTGATCGGTGCGATATTGCCCGCCGTCGCGGACCTTGCGCGCGCGAATTGCCGGCGCGGTGGTGCGCTTGCCCGGGACGGGCGAGGGCGTTGCCCGGCTGGTGCCCGTGTCGATGGTGAAGGTCGACATGGTCGCGTCCTAGCTGGGAGGCATCCCAACGGCTAGTCCCGCGGGTCAAACGGGTCGTCGGCGATCCGCGCGTTTTGGAACCTTCGCCCGTCCTCAAGCGTCGAGCTTGCAAGTGCGTGCGCTCTGAGCGTGCGTGGAATGGATCGGAGTAGACCATGACCGCTGACCGCCAATTGTTCGGCGATGTGGCTTTAGCCATGTTGCTGGTGTTTCCAACTGCTGCAATCGCTGGATCGCAACTGCCGACCCAGCGTCAGGTTGCTCAAGCGCTCCACTCGAGCGCTTCCGCCAAGATCGCTCCGTCGGATCGGTCGATGGCCGAACATGGCGTCAATCTGCTGAGCTAGCGGACAAAGTCGCAACTGGCCCTAGCTGGCCGGTTCGAGCCGCTCTTCCCATCCCGCCGCTTCGGCCAGCGAAATCGCGTCGAGAACCGCGGTACTCTGGTCGCGAAGCACTGCAAACGCCCGGCGAATGGCGCAGGTCGCCTCGTCTTGGCAATCGCCGCAAGGCGCATAGAAATTGACGCTTGCGCACGACACTAGCGCGATCGGCCCTTCCATCGAGCGAACAATTTCGCCGAACGAGATCAGCTCGGACGCCCTCGTTAGCTGATAGCCGCCCTTTGGCCCGCGAGCGCTTCTGACCAGCCCCGCCTTCTTGAGATCAAGCATGATCAGCTCGAGATATTTGGGCGGGACCCGCTGGGTTTCGGCGATTCGGGCAAGCTGAACGGGCGCTCCGCCCTGCTCTTCGGCAAGAAACAACAGCGACCGCAGTGCATAACGGGTTTTCTGGGCGATCATTCTGGGCTCACCTAGCGCCGCCGGGCTGGTTCGCAAAGCGATGCGTGACCCGCCATGTCGTTCCAACGCCGGTTATTCCAACGCCGCGCGGAGCGGTGCTCAGCCCTCGATAACGACCTTCGACCCGATTTTGGTCAGCCCGAAGAGCCGCTGGGCGAACTTGTTGGGCAGGTGAATGCAACCGTGGCTTTCGGGGCGGCCGGGGGTTCCACCACCGTGCAGCGCGACGCCATAGTCGTCGATCCGCTGCATGAACGGCATCGGCGCATTGCCGTACTTGCGCGACCGGTAGAAGGGCCGCTTTTCGAGGATTTTCCATTCGCCCAGCGGCGTGATGTAGCCCTGCCTGGCAGTCGATACGGTCGTCGCACCGACCAGCGCATCGCCGCGATAGACATAGGCCATCTGCAGTAATCGATCGATCACGACCCGCGTGTCGCCCTCGGGGATCGAAGCGGACCACAGATATTCGCCCGGGTTGAGGCTTTTGCGGCCGAATTGCGCGACCATGTCGCGATAGGCGTGAGGGGCCTGGCCGAGAGTCCATTTGTAGGGCAGCCCGGACGGCGCCGGGGCTGGCCCGCCGGTCTGGGCCATGAATGGCGGAGCGGCGATCTGGCAACCGGCAAGCAGTGCCGCGGCCACCATAACGATCGTTGGTGTAAGAGACTTTTTCATGGCCCGATGGGACAGCGCAACCGGCGGCCAGCGTCAATCCGATGGTAAACGCAAGTTTAGCGGTTAACCGAAAATTTCGGCGCTCATTCCCACTCGATCGTGCCCGGTGGCTTGGACGTATAATCGTAAACGACGCGGTTGATGCCCTGCACTTCGTTGACGATGCGGGTTGCCACCCGGCTGAGGAAAGCGGCTTCGAACGGGTAGATATCCGCTGTCATGCCGTCGAGCGAGGTGACGGCCCGAAGTCCGCAGACGAAATCATAGGTGCGGTAATCGCCCATCACTCCGACCGTCCGCACCGGAAGCAGCACCGCGAACGCCTGCCAGATCGCGTCGTACAGCCCGGCATTGCGGATTTCCTCGAGGTAGACCGCGTCGGCCTTTCGCAGGATGTCGCATTTCTCCCTCGTCACTTCGCCCGGGATCCGAATCGCGAGCCCCGGCCCGGGAAAGGGATGGCGCCCGACGAAGGTCTCGGGAAGCCCGAGCTCGCGGCCAAGCACGCGCACTTCGTCCTTGAATAGCTCGCGAAGCGGCTCGACCAGCTTCATGTTCATGCGCTCGGGCAGGCCGCCAACATTGTGGTGGCTCTTGATCGTTACCGACGGACCGCCGGTGAAGCTGACGCTTTCGATCACGTCGGGGTATAATGTCCCCTGAGCGAGGAAATCGGCGCCGCCGATCTTCTTGGCCTCGGCTTCGAACACGGCGATGAATTCGCCGCCGATGAACTTGCGCTTAGCCTCCGGGTCGGTGACCCCTTTGAGTCCGCCGAGGAAGTCGTCGCTTGCGTCAACATGGATCAGCAAGATGTTGAAGTGACCGCGGAACAGGCCGACGACCTGCTCGGCCTCGCTTTGACGCATCAGGCCATGGTCGACGAACACGCAGGTCAGCTGCTCGCCGATGGCCTCGTGGATGAGGACCGCCGCGACGGCGCTGTCCACTCCACCCGAAAGCCCGCAAATCACGCGCCCGTCCCCGACCTGTGCGCGGATGTCGGCGATCTTGGCGTCCTTGAAGCTGGCCATCGTCCAGTCGCCCGCGCAGCCGCAGACGTGGCGGACGAAGTTGGCAAGCAATTTGCCGCCGTCGGGCGTGTGCACCACCTCGGGATGGAACATCAGCGAATAGCGCTTGTCAGCCTCGTTGGTGGCAATTGCGAACGGCGCGCCTTCCGACGAGGCGACGACTTCGAACCCCGGCGCAAGCGAGTCGACGCGGTCGCCGTGGCTCATCCACACCTGGTGCTTTTCACCGACCTGCCACAGCCCGTCGAACAGCTGTGAGGGCGCGACGATGTCGATGAAGGCGCGGCCGAATTCGCGCTTGTCGGAGCTGACCACGGTGCCGCCAAGCTGCGCGTGAAGCGTCTGCTGGCCATAACAGATGCCGAGCAGCGGGACGCCGCTGTCGAAAATCG
>JBDSSR010000019.1:0-1801 GCA_039928675.1 Sphingomicrobium sp.
CGGCGGTCCAGGGACTTGCCCCCGACGCGATCGCCGCGGTCGAGGCCCATTCGTGGCCGGGCAACGTCCGCGAGCTCGAAAACCGCATCAAGCGGGCGGTGATCATGGCCGACGGCAGAAGCATCACTGCGGCCGATCTCGATCTTGGCTCCAAGGCCGGAGCGGAGCCGCCGCCGATCAACCTTCGCGCCGCTCGCGAAGTCGCCGACCGCCGCGCCATCCGCCAGGCCCTAAGCCGCGCCGACAACAATATCTCCGAAGCCGCAAGGCTGCTCGGGATCAGCCGCCCGACGCTCTACGATTTGCTCAAGCAGTATCGCCTTCAGGCGTGAATAAGCGCACCGTGACCCTTTCCCGCTAATGGCAGGAATGGGTGGAAAGTTGACGTTAGCTTGTCACCAAAATGCGGCGTGAACCATTAACCAGAGAAATCCGCCGAAGAAGGCTAAGGTCAACGGAAATGCGACGGCTAGGGCCCGCCAATCTTGCTGTCCACCGTCCAAAATCCGGCTGATGAAAAATCCGGCGAGCAGGCAATACAGACTGAAAATACCGAGAACCGGAATGACCCCCGGCTCTATTGCGGCAGGGCATGTCGGAGAGAGGTAGCAAGAGCGGCTCGCAAGTTCCCACAGTGGGGGTACGATGAAGTATGCGAGGAGTAGCGCGCTTCCGACCGCGCCGAGGACACGTCCCCGAGTCCAAAGCCGAGAAGCGTTGCCGTCCATAAGCCTATGTGACCCGTCGATCTAATGTCTGCAATGGGTCGAAAGCTGCCATTAGCCCGCCAACTGCTCATGCATCTCCGCGACTTCGAGCCACCGCTCCTCGGCCACCTCCTTGTCGGCACGAAGCTGCGCCAGTTGCGCGTTCAGCGCGGCGAAGCGCTGTGGATCGCGGGCATAAAGGTCGGGATCGTGAAGCGCTGCTTCGGCCGCCGCCATCGCGCCTTCGATCGCCGCGATCTCGCCCGGCAGGCGATCGAGGTCGCGCTGGTCCTTGTAGGTCAGCTTTCTTGCTGCTCCCCGTTTGGGGGAGCTGTCGGCAACGCCGACTGAGCGGGTCGCCCCCTCCGACGGCCTGCGGCCGCCACCTCCCCCGGCGGGGGAGGATCTGGGAAGATCAAGGCGCCGCTTTTCCCAATCCTCATAGCCGCCGGCGACGACGTCGACGGTTCCCGACCCGTCGAGCCCGAGCGTGACGGTCACCGTCCGGTCGAGAAAGTCGCGGTCGTGGCTGACGATCAGCACCGTCCCGTCATAGTCGGCGATGACTTCCTGGAGCAGGTCTAGGGTTTCGAGGTCGAGGTCGTTGGTCGGCTCGTCGAGCACCAGCAGATTGGCTTCGCGGGCGAATTCCCGGGCGAGCAGCAGCCGCGACCGTTCGCCGCCCGAAAGCGATCCCACCGGCGCATCGGCGATTGCCGGGTCGAACAGGAACTCCTTGAGATAGCCCTTGATGTGCTTCTTGTGGCCGCGGACTTCGATCCAGTCGCCGCCGTTGGCGACCACGTCCCGAACTCGCCTCGTGGGGTCCATCAGCTTGCGCTGCTGATCGATGACGATGCCCGACAGCGTTTTGGCGAGCGTCACCTTGCCCAAGTCGGGTGCAAGCTCGCCGGTCAGAAGCTTGAGCAACGTCGTCTTGCCCGCGCCGTTCGGCCCGACTAGCCCGATGCGGTCGCCGCGCTGAACCCGAAGCGAGAAATCGCGGATGATCGTTCGCACCTGGCCATCCTTGGCGGCGAAGCTTTTGGAGACATGCTGGGCGTCGATGACGATTTTCGAGCGGACGTCGTCCT
>JBDSSR010000020.1:0-5803 GCA_039928675.1 Sphingomicrobium sp.
CACAGACGCTGATCGACCGGGAAGTCGCGGCGGTTGCAGCAGCCCACGATGTCGCAATCGCGGTCAACGGCGGGTTCGCACGGCCGCCCAAGCCGATCGACGCCGGTGCGCAAGCGCTGTTCGCGCTGGTCAAGCAGGCCGGTGCCGATCTTGGCCAGCCGATCGCCTGGCAGCCGTCGGGCGGGGTGTGCGACGGCAACAACATCGCCGCCTGCGGAGTGCCGGTGGTCGACACGATGGGGGTCCGCGGCGGAAAAATTCACAGCATGGAGGAATATCTGATCACCGACAGCCTGGCGGAGCGCGCTGCGCTGTCGGCACTGACCATCCTGCGCCTTGCCGGCGAACCTTAAGTGAACTTTCGCGTGCGGCCAGCCAATGGCGAGGATTTCCGGGCCATCTATCAGATGGCCAAGCTGACTGGCGGCGGCTTTACCAACCTGCCAGCCGACCGCGCGACCCTGGTCGGCAAGCTTGCCCGGTCGGACGACAGTTTCGCACGGACCGACGAGAGCCAGTCGGCGGATCTTTATGTGTTCGTCCTCGAGGACCCAAAAACCGGCAAAATTCGCGGCACCTGTCAGGTGTTCGGGCAGGTCGGCGTGGTCCAGCCCTTTTATTCCTATCGGTTAAGCTCGCTGACCCAGACCAGCCCCGAGCTTGGCAAGACCTTCCGCAACCAGGCGCTGAACCTGACCACCGACCTTGAAGGATCGTCCGAAGTCGGCGGGCTGTTCCTTCACCCCGAAATGCGCGCCGGCGGCTGGGGCGCGCTGCTTGCGCGAAGCCGCTATCTGTTCATCCGCGAACATCGCCAGCGGTTCGGCGACCGGACCCTGGCCGAGCTTCGCGGAGTGATGGACGAGATCGGCAACGCGCCGTTCTGGGACGCGCTTGCCGGTCGCTTTTTCGGAATGACCTTTCCCGAGGCCGACGACTTCAATGCCGTTCATGGGACCAAGTTCATCGCCGACCTGATGCCCAAGACTCCGATCTACGTCTCGCTGCTCAACGAAGCTGGCCAGGCGGTCATCGGCCAGCCCCATCCGTCGGGCCGGGCGGCGCTTCGGATGCTTGAACAGGAAGGGTTCGTGTTCGACCGCTATGTCGACATTTTCGACGGCGGGCCGACGGTCATTGCGGCCACCGACCAGATTCGCACCATTCGCGAATCGCGCGAGCAAACGGTGTGCGAAATCGGCGACGGCGGACCGCTCAAAGTGCTTGCAGCAAGCGGCCGCCTAAAGGACTTCCGCGCCTGCTTCGCCTCCGTCAAGAATATCCCGAAAAAGGGCGTCCGCATCGACCGCGAAGCCGCCGAGCTTCTCGAGATCGCGGTTGGCGACCCGATCGCAATGGTCGGGCGCTGATGGCGCTGTGCGAAATCAATTTCGACGGAATCATCGGGCCGAGCCACAACTATGCCGGCCTTAGCCTTGGCAACCTCGCCTCGGCGCGCAACGCTTTGCATGTGTCGCAGCCGCGGGCGGCGGCCCTCCAGGGGCTCGACAAGATGCGCGCCAATATCGCGCTTGGCCTGGCGCAGGGGCTGCTGCTCCCCCACCCGCGCCCCAACCGTGACTGGCTGGCCCAACTCGGCACGACCATCGACGATGCCGACCAGGCGCTTGCGGCCAATGCCATGTCGGCATCGGCGATGTGGGCGGCCAATGCCGCGACGGTGTCTCCGGCGCCCGATTGCGCCGACGGCAAGTGCCATCTGACCGTCGCCAATCTGCGGACCATGCCGCACCGCAGCCACGAATGGCCAGCGACCCTGGCGCAGCTTCGACTGGCCTTTGCCGCAAGCGCGTTTCAAGTCCACGATCCGGTCCCGCCAGCATTTGGCGACGAAGGCGCGGCCAACCATATGCGGCTTGCCGCCGGGCACGACCAGCGCGGCCTCGAAATGTTCGTCTACGGCCGTTCGGGCGGAGCCTTCCCCGCCCGCCAGCATCGCGAAGCGTCGCAGGCGCTTGCCCGGAACCACCGGCTCGACCCGGCCCGCACGGTGTTCGTCGAACAGTCCGAACAGGCCATCGCCGCCGGAGCGTTCCACAATGACGTGGTTGCAGTCGCCAACCGCAATGTGCTGTTCGCGCATGAACTGGCCTTTGCGGACAAGGCGCCGCTGCTCGACGCGGCATCGCGACTGGTCGCCGGTTTCGACTATGTCGAAGTCCCCGCGGCCGAAGTTTCGCTTGCCGAGGCGGTCCGATCCTATCTGTTCAACGCCCAGCTGGTTAGTCTTCCGGACGGTGAAACATGCCTGATCGCGCCTTTGGAAGTGCGCGAGACGCCCAGCGTCTGGGCGTGGGTTGAAAAACACGTCGCTGGAAACGGCCCGATCCGCCGGGTCGAGCTGGTCGATGTTCGCCAGTCGATGGCCAATGGCGGCGGCCCGGCGTGCCTTCGGTTGCGAGTCGTCGCCGACCCGGCGAGCGTCGATCCGCGCTTCATCGCCAATCCCGCCAGCATCGACCGGTTGAGCGCGGTGGTGGCCCGCCACTGGCCCGAGCAAATCCACCATCAAGAGCTTCAGCGCCCGGCGCTGATCGCGGACATCGAACGGGCCCGCGAAGCATTGCTCGACGCGCTGGAGCTGTCGGGTCAGCTGTGATTCCCGAAACGGGACAGAAGCGCAGGTGTTACCGCGACTTTAACCCTGTATTTTAGCATTCAATCGGCTCAAAACTGCGAACGAATCGTTCAACGGTTAACGGATCGACATGCTCAACAAGATCGCTCGCCTGTTCCAGATCAAGACGCGCTTCGAAGCGTGGCTGGTGATTTACGCAATCGCTCTTGGAGCGGTCGAGCGCGGCCGGCTCTACCTCGATACATATCCGGGGTATGGCGGGTGGCTGCTCGCGGCCGCCTGCACGGGGGTGGTGTTCATCGCCGGCGCCAAGCTACTCGATTCGGTGCGTGCGCCGAGCCCCGCGATCGCTTCCGGGCCCTATCCGGCGCGGTCAGCCCAGCGGCAATTTACTGGTCGTAATCGACCCAGGCACCTGCTGCAGAATCGTGCTGAAGAGTCACGGATTTCGCGCCGCAGAGATTGATCGCGGCCCAGGTCACCGGCGCGGAGCCGGAACCGGGGACCGTCGCCTGAATATCGAACGCGCAATCGGGATCGCTGAACGCCATCGACGATCGCGCGCCAGCGCCAGGAGCGCTTCCAAGCGCCTTCCATTCCTGGGTTCCCGCCCGCCGGATCAACAGTTGGCCAAGCCTTGCACTGGTTCCGTTGACCAGCACGAATGCGCCGGCACCACTGGCGAATACGGGCGTTGCCGGCAAAGCAATCAGGGCGGCGAGCAGAATCGTCTTCATCGCACGCAATATACTATTGCGCAGTCGATCCTTGAAGCGGTTTTTAAAAGGGCCGGGCTCAGGCCGCGTTGAGCTCCGCATAGCTCGGTCGGCGTCCGCTCCAGAAAGTTGGAGCCGCCGCCGGTCCGTGGTTCGACGCTTCGCGAAGCGGAAGTGCGGTCGAGCAGAAAGCGCACTCAGCCGAAAGCCGACCGATCAGCCAGTGAGTCCGGCCGCAACCGGGGCAGTGGTTGATCTCCCCATCGTGGTAGACCGCGTGGTAGCCGCGGTCACTGGGGTTGAACGGGTGACGCAAGACGGGGGCATTGAGCATCAAACAATCCTTCGAAATCATTTTGCTCCCCCAACGAGCGACGAATTGTTAGGTTTCATCGACGATCGGAATCGGGCCGCCCCCTGTCGCAACCGTGCAACAGGCGTGTCATAACGAGACGCTATTGCCCGAACTGAAATGCCGCTCAGGGCAGCTGTGGATATTAACCATCTCTTAGCTAATCAGGCGGATGGTGGCCCCAGCCTCGGGCGTAGGGGGAATCGATGGAATCGAATGCTCTGTTTTATCGGCGACGTGCAGTCGAGGAGCGCATGGCCGCACAGCGCGCCATGACCGATGCCGCCCGCTCATGGCACGCCAAGCTTGCAGCCGACTTCGCCAGCCGCGCCGATGGGGTAACGGCCGGTATCCAGGCAGCGGTTTCCGCCTGACCTTGATTTTGCGCTGAAATCCTACGACCACGCCGGGCGTGGAGGATTGGGAAGAGTTTTTCGAGGAAAAGAGCCGTCGCCGAGCGGCCAAGGAGCGGCGCCGCCAAATCGGCACACGAATCGTGGTGATGCTCGGCGGCTTGGCACTGATTGTCTTCACCGCGCTGGTTTATTTGCTTCAGTAGCCGGCACCCCACGAGCACCGATGGAGCGAGGGTTGCGGAGTTTGCCGGAGCCTTTTATGTCGCGGCCTCCGCGCGCCAGCAATGGCGCTGCACGGCAGGCGCCCGTAGCTCAGCTGGATAGAGCACCAGACTACGAATCTGGGGGCCGGAGGTTCGAATCCTTCCGGGCGCGCCATTCTTCCGATCGGCAATCCGCCACCGATTGCACCGCCAGCAGCCCGCCCGTAGAGCTTTAGGCGATGCGGCGCGCACTCCCTTTCACAGCAAGAACCCTTGCCCTCGCACTGACCAGCCTGGTTGCGCTTGGCGCCTGCAGCACGCCTGGCGGCCCCTATCCCTCGCTCGGGCCGAGGCCGGGCGAAGCGATCGATCCGCGAATCGCTGTGGTTCGGCCAATCAACGACCGCCCGGTGACCGCGGGGCTCGAAAGCCGCCTCGCCGGGCTGGTCGCAGCCGCCCAGCGCGGGCAGTCCGAATTCGCGCCGCTGGCGTCGCAGGCGGAGCGGCTCGCGGCATCGGCCGGGAAGCCGCAAAGTGACGGATGGGTTGCCGCGGAGCAGGCATTGTCGGCCGCAGTGGCAGCGCGCGAAGCGACTGCCCGGGCGCTTGGCGATGTCGATGCAATCGAAGCCGAGGCGCTTGCCACCAACGGCGGGATTGCCCCCAACGACCTTGCCGCGATCACCCGCGCTCAAGCCGACATCGGCAGCCTCGACCAGCGCCAGTCAGGCCGTATCAAGGCGCTCCAGAAGAGGCTCGGAAGCTAGCCCGCGATCAGCCGCGCGGCGTCAAGCGCGTGGTAGGTGAGGATGCCCGCAGCGCCGGCGCGCTTGAACGCCAGAAGAGTCTCGAGGATCAGTGAATCGCGATCGCCGGCACCAGCCGCGGCGGAGTGCTCGATCATCGCATATTCGCCGCTCACCTGATAAGCGAAGGTCGGAACGCCGAACTCGGCACTGACCCGGGCAAGCACGTCGAGATAGGGCAGGCCGGGCTTGACCATCACGAAATCGGCACCTTCGGACAGGTCGAGCTCGACCTCACGCAGCGCTTCGGCGATGTTCGCCGGGTTCATCTGATAGCCCCGCTTGTCGCCCTTCAGCCGCCCGCTGCTGCCCACTGCATCGCGGAACGGGCCGTAGAAAGCAGAGGCGTATTTGGCGGCATAGGCCATGATCGCGACGTCCTGGTGGCCAGCGGTCTCGAGCGCTTCGCGAATTGCGCCGATACGGCCGTCCATCATGTCCGAGGGAGCGACGATGTCGGCCCCGGCCCCGGCCTGGACCAGCGCCTGGTCGACCAGGATCTTGACCGTGTCGTCGTTGATGACCCGGCCCGAGCCGTCGATCAGTCCGTCGTGACCGTGACTGGTGTAGGGGTCGAGCGCGACATCGGTCAGCACGCCAATGTCGGGCACTGCATTCTTGATCGCCTTGATCGCCCGGCAGATAAGGTTGTCGGGGTTGAGCGCCTCTCTCGCGTCGTCGGTACGAAGCTCCTCCGGCGTGTTGGGGAACAAGGCGATGCACGGGATCCCGGCCGCCGCCGCGAGCCGGGCGCGATCGGCCAGCTTGTCG
>JBDSSR010000021.1:0-2440 GCA_039928675.1 Sphingomicrobium sp.
TCGACCTTTACAATGGCGAAGAACTGGAACGGTTCGACCGGTTGATCCTGGCCGAAGGTTACCGACCGACGGCCGATGAAGAATTCATGGGCGCCAAGCATCGCGCCTACTTTCTCCACAAGCTCAAAGACTGGAAGGAAGCGATCATCGAGGAGTCGCGCCAGACCATGGCCCAGCTCCAGGTAGATTCGCTTCGCGAGCCCGACATTGCCGACCGCGCATCGAGTGAGACCGACTGGGCGATCGAACTTCGCACTCGCGACCGGCAACGCAAGCTGATCTCCAAAATCGATTGCGCGATTCGCCGCCTGTACGAAGGCGAATATGGCTATTGCGAAGTGAGCGGTGAACCAATTTCGCTGGCCCGGCTCGAAGCTCGGCCGATCGCCACGATGACTTTGGAAGCCCAGGAGCGGCACGAGCGGATCGAACGCGTTTCGCGCGACGACTAAGCCGGCCGATTAGCGGTACGACCGAACGGTAAGCGGTCGGTGATGCGCGCGTTGCCTTGCGTCGGCGCCCGCGCGGACCTTTGCGAGCAGTCGGCCTAGTCGGCGGGGGAACCCGCAAGCTCATCCTTTAGCCTCAGCTTTTCCTTTTTGAGGCGGTGGAGAAGGTCGTCGTCGGGGTGGGCTCGATGCTCTTCTTCCTCGATCATGGAATGAAGAGCGGCGTGCTTGGATTCCAATTCGTCCCTGGATTCCAAATCCTCGACTATCGCCTTTCCCATCGGTGCACGTCCTTTCGTCCTGATGTCGTCACCGGCCAATAAATCATGTTTCGAGCGCCGTGTCTTGCCCGATTCATCGGCCTGCCCGCGAGCCGGTTCGCCCTGTCGCGGAGTGCCCGGCCTGGGCGCAGGCGAAGTCTTTCACGCCGTTGAGGTCTTGCGGAACCATGAAGCCCACATTGCAACCCCGTGCATCCGGGCGAGCTGTCGGGCCGTATCTCAATCGAAGCCAATGAGGAGCTGGTGACATGACGATAGAGGTGCGAATCCAGGATTTCGGGACTGTGCCAGGCGACGCTGCCTATCTGAAGCGAAGGGTTGTTGAAGAGGCGCGAGCCGCCGCCGCCGCAAGCTCGATTGCAAGCACCCTCATCCACGTCGAGCTGGCAAGGGCTTTCGCGCAACGCTGTTGCGACCTCACCGATCGGGCCTGGGTAGCACAGCATCGCATCTGGTAAGTGGGCAGAGCCGGAATTCGGCACAATCGGACAGTGTGTGCGTTGGATAGCCTGAACTGGCGAGGTGCGGAAATGCGAAGGTTAGTGGCCATTGGAATGATTGCAGCAGCCGCGATTGCGGCAACGGTGGGGTGCCAGCGAACCCCCGAGCAACAGCAGGCCGACGCCTTGCGCGACGACGCGCAACAACGCGGTTCCGCCATCAAGAGCCGCGCGGACCCGCAGGCCGATCAGTTGGAGCAGCAAGCCGACACGCTAAATAATCAGGCGAAACAGGCGGGTGGTCTTACTGGCGAGCGGTTAACGGTGCGGGCCGACGCTCTTGATAAAGAAGCCAAGATCATCCGCAAACAGGCTGACATGCAGGCCGATGCAATCAAGGAAGCCACGGATGCCCGGATCAAGGCCTCGCAGAGCCGCTGACGTTTACCGAGCGACCAACTGCAGCGCGGCTTTGGCTATTGCGTAAATTGCAGGAAGGTCGCGCCAGCCGCCAGGTTGAGGGAAATGTGCCCCCGGCACGGTGCAACGTCTTCAAGGTGAACGATGTCGCCCGGAACAAGCGTGCGCGAATCCCCGTCGGTCGTACTGATCACCATCTTTCCCGCAAGCAACGTTATCCATTGGACCACCGGTGTTGGATGGGTCTTGCCCGACTGGACATCGGTGGCGCCCCAATTGGGTTCAAAGCCGCCGAACACGACCTTGTGCGCCGGGCCGCCGCCACCGATGAAAATCGACGACGCGGGCGGCGCGAAGTTGATCGGTTCAAGCGCGGAGGAAGTGGTCGCGAAATGGCTGTGGTTGTCGGGCGTGCAATAGAGCCTGGTCCACGTCACGCTCGAGGCGTTCCCTGATGTCGCGATCGGTGCGGCAGCGACGCCCAGTGGAGCGCTGGTCGCACACGCGGCCAAAGCGAGAACCGGCAAGACCAGGAACTGGCGCAAGGTTGAACCCCCTATAACCAATGGATTTTATCCGCCCGCTCCTGGTTTTTGCGAGCCGATCTGGCGCTTGAGAGGGCCTGGGCGTCGGATGCTTGGACGCCCGCGAATGTCAGCAGATTGGACACCCACGGCCCGACAGTGAGGGCATCGATCCACATCACTTCCCGGTCCTTGCGGCTGATGGTCATGTCGAGCACAACTTCGTGATCGACCAGGACTTTGCAGGTTCCGACATCGTCGTCGACGCCCTTGATAGCCGGGAGCCATTGAGCCTCGATGCGCCAGTGTTGATCGTTGAAATTCCA
>JBDSSR010000022.1:0-2495 GCA_039928675.1 Sphingomicrobium sp.
AAGATACTCATCGATGAACTCCGATAGTCAAATTTGAGCCCAGAATTGGACGTTCTTGGACTTTGCTTGGTCTTTCCTATTCAAGAGCCGTGCCAGAATCACGAAAATGTCACAGTCGCGCTGAATCCGACGATTTTTCGTTAGAAAACAAGCGAAAATCCTTGCCAAATGGTGGGATTATCCACCAACAGTCGGCCAGTTTTTGGATCGGCTTGGCATTAGATTTGGCATGGAGCGTTCAGACCAGTTCATCGGCCAGAGCCTGGCCTTTCTCGACGCCGTCGAGCGCGCCAGCCGCGCTGCGCCCCTCAACCGCCCGGTGCTGGTCATCGGCGAGCGCGGGACTGGCAAGGAGCTGATCGCAGAGCGGCTCCACCATCTGTCGTCGCGCTGGGCTGGCCCGCTGATCATCATGAACTGCGCTGCGCTTCCGGAGAATTTGATCGAAGCCGAGCTGTTCGGCCATGAAGCCGGAAGCTTTACCGGCGCCGCCAAGACCCGCCACGGCCGGTTCGAGGAATCCGATGGTGGAACCTTGTTTCTCGATGAGCTTGGATCTTTGTCGATGCCTGCACAGGACCGGCTCTTGCGGGCTGTCGAATATGGCGAGATTACGCGGATTGGAGCCTCCCGTCCGATTACCGTCGACGTTCGAATCGTCGCCGCGACCAACGAGAATTTGCCCGCCCAGGTCGAGCTCGGCAAGTTCCGCGCCGATTTGCTCGATCGGCTGTCGTTCGAGGTTATTACCTTGCCGCCGATGCGCGCTCGCCAGGGCGATGTGCCGCTGCTCGCGGAGCATTTCGCGCGGCGCATGTCGCTTGAGCTGGAGTGGCCGAACTGGCCCGGGTTCACGCCCCGGGCGACCGCTGCGCTCGACGCCTACAGCTGGCCCGGCAATGTGCGCGAATTGCGCAATGTTGTGGAACGAGCGGTCTATCGCCACGAGGACCCGGAGCGCGCGATCGACGAGATCAATTTCGATCCGTTCCATTCGCCCTGGGCGCCGACCGGCGGAGCGGCAAGCGTCAGCCAGGCGGCGGCGGCGCTTGCCGAGGCGGGCGAGCAGGAGGAGCCGTTAGTCGAAACGGAATCAGTGATGGCCGCGCATGGCACCACTGATTTTCGCGGCTCGGTGACTGCCTATGAGCGCCAGCTGCTGGAGGACGCGCTGTCGCGCAACCGTTTCAATCAGAGAGCGACCGCTTCGGCGCTCGGCCTCAGCTATGACCAGCTGCGCCACGCGCTCAAGCGCCACAAGCTGACCGACGCCGGCGCCTGAGCGCGCTAGTCGTCGCGCCACAGGGTTCGTCCCGGCGCGAGGCGCGTTGACTTGGCGCTGGGGAGTCCTAGGTGAGAGACGCAAATTTCCGCCCCAACCATCTCCGCCCCGAACAGGAGTGACCAATGGCCTTCACGCTTCCCGAACTGCCGTTTTCCAAGGACTCGCTCGAGCCGCACATGTCGGCCGAGACCTTCGAATATCACCACGGCAAGCATCACAAGGCCTATGTCGACAAGGTCAATGGAATGCTTGGCGAAAAGGGCCTCGAAGGCGCTTCGCTGATCGACGTCATCAAGGCTGCCGGCGACAAGAGCGACAAGCCGTTGTTCAACAATTCGGCCCAGATCTGGAACCACAGCTTCTTTTGGCAGTGCCTTGCCCCGCAAGGATCGACCGCGCCCTCAGGCAAGCTGAAAGACATGATCGACAGCGATTTCGGCGGTACTCAGGCGCTGCTAGACAAGCTTGCAACCGAAAGCGTCAATCACTTCGCAAGCGGCTGGGGATGGCTCATCCTCAATAACGGGAAGCTCGAGATCACGTCCCTCCACGACGCCGACTCGCCGGTTGCTCACGGAATGGTTCCGTTGCTGACTATCGATGTGTGGGAACATGCCTATTACATCGATTATCGCAACGAGCGGCCGCGGTTCGTCAAGACGATCCTGGAGAACGTCATCAACTGGGATTTCGTCGCCACGAACCTCGACGGGCAGGGCGCCGGACGGGCTGACCAGCCGGGCTGATCAGGCGGAGTAGGACGGCCCGATTGCTACTGCTTGAGCCGGTAGCCCGTCCGGAACATCCAGGCGATCACCGCCAGGCAGGCGACGATGATCGCCAGGGTCATTGCGGCGCTGGCCCACACGGGCACGTCGGCGATCGAGAAAAACGCCCAGCGAAAGCCGCTGACGAGATAGACGACCGGGTTAAACAGGCTGACCGTACGAAACGGTTCGTGAAGCGTGTTGATCGAATAGAACGCCCCACCGAGGAACGTCAGCGGGGTCACGAACAGCATCGGAATGATCTGTAGCTGTTCGAAATTCTTGGCCCACACTCCGATGGCGAAACCGAACAGCGAGAAACCGGCCGAAATCCCGAGCAGGAACAACACCATCGCGATCGGATGGTCGACTCTGACCGGGACAAACAGAAGCGCTGTGACCAGCGTCAGCAAGGCCAGGATAACCGATTTGGTCGCAGCCGC
>JBDSSR010000023.1:0-19141 GCA_039928675.1 Sphingomicrobium sp.
ACTGCCACGGCCTCCCGATCGAGTGGAAGGTCGAGGAGCAGTACCGCAAGAAAAAGCTCAACAAGGATGAGGTGCCGGCAAAGGAATTCCGCGCCGAGTGCCGCGCCTACGCGCAAGGCTGGGTCGACGTTCAGCGCGAACAGTTAAAGCGCCTCGGGATCGGCGCCGACTGGGACAAGCCCTATCTGACCATGGCCGCCTTCGCCGAAGGCACGATCGTCTCCGAACTGTTCAAGTTCGCGGAGTCGGGCCAGCTGTATCGCGGGGCCAAGCCGGTGATGTGGTCGCCGGTTGAAAAGACCGCGCTGGCCGAAGCCGAGATTGAATATGAGGACGTGGTCTCAACCCAGATCGACGTCGCGTTCGAGATCGTCGAGAGCCCGATCCCCGAGTTGGTCGGCGCGTTTGCGGTCATCTGGACGACGACGCCGTGGACGATCCCGGTCAACCAGGCGATCGCCTACGGGCCTGACGTTGAGTATGTTTTGTTCGACGACACTATGGGCGAATTCGGACCAGCCGGACGTCGTTATCTGATTGCCGAACCGCTATCCGTCGCGTTTATTGAGCGTGCGTCCGGCAAGAAATGGCCACCCAAGGGTGATCAGGACGACGACCTCCTGGAACTCTTTGCAACTGTAACCGACCAGCCACGTCGCTATCGGGGCGCAGACCTCGCCGGCACCATCGCCCGTCACCCGATGCACAAGCTTGGCGGCTTCTTCGCCAAACCCCGCCCGTTCCTCCCCGGCGACTTCGTCACCACCGACCAGGGCACCGGCCTCGTCCACATGGCCCCCGACCATGGCGAAGACGATTTCGACCTGTGCAAGGCCAACGGGATCGATCCCGTCTTCGCCGTCGATGCGGGCGGCATGTACCGCTCCGACTGGGCGTGGCTCGGCGGCCAGGGCAGCGTCATCAACAACAAGTTCAATTCGCCCGATGGCCCCATCTGCTCTGACCTCCGCGAGGCCGGCGCGCTCCTCGCCGCGAGCGACTTCAAGCACAGCTACCCCCATTCATGGCGCTCAAAGGCCAAGGTCATTTACCGCTGCACCCCGCAATGGTTCATCGCCATGGACAAGGCGGCGGAAATTCACGCCGACAGCACGGCGCTCGGCCGAGCCCGCCAGCGCTGGGAAAATGAAGGCGGCCACCTTGCGAGCCCACACGAAGCAACGCTTCGAGAAGTCGCCACGGCCGCGATCGACCAGACCCGCTTCATCCCCGAAAAGGGCCGCAACCGGCTTGGCAGCATGGTCGAGGGCCGGCCGGACTGGGTGATCAGCCGCCAGCGCGCCTGGGGCGTTCCGATCGCCTTGTTCGTCCACCGCAAGTCGGGCGAGCTGCTGGTCGATCCCGAAGTGAACAAGCGCATCGTCGCCGCGATCAGCGAGCAGGGCGTCGACGCCTGGTCCGCCGACAACGCCGCCACCTTCCTCGGCGCCAATTCCGACGGAACCGCCCGCGACCCCGCCGACTATGAAATGGTCAGCGACATTCTCGACGTCTGGTTCGACAGCGGCTGCACCCATGTCTTCACGCTCGAAAGCGGCCACTGGCCCGACGAGCGCTGGCCCGCCGATATCTATGTCGAAGGCTCGGACCAGCACCGCGGCTGGTTCCAGTCGTCGCTTCTCGAAAGCTGCGGCACGCGCGGCCGGGCGCCCTATGACGCGGTCCTGACCCACGGCTTCACGATGGATGCCAAGGGCATGAAAATGTCCAAGAGCCTCGGCAACACCATCAACCCGCTCGACCTGATGCGCGATTATGGCGCCGACATCCTGCGGCTGTGGGCGCTGAGCGTCGACTTCACCGAGGATCACCGCATCGGCAAGGAGATCCTCGCCGGGGTCGCCGACCAGTATCGCAAGCTTCGGAATACATTTCGCTATCTGCTCGGAGCGCTCGAAGGGTTCAGCGAAGACGAACGGCTCGACGATCTGTCGCAATGGCCCGAGCTCGATCGCTACATGCTCCATCTGACCGGCGCGCTCGATGCCAGGCTTCGCCAGGCCGTCGCCGATTATGACTTCAATACCTACGTCCGCTCGCTCGGCGACTTCTGCAACGAGGATTTGAGCGCCTTCTACTTCGATATCCGCAAGGACAGCCTGTACTGTGACGCACCGTCGAACGCGGCTCGCCGCGCGTACCGGACGATGCTCGACACGCTGTTCCATGCGCTGGTGCGCTGGCTTAGCCCGGTGCTGGTGTTCACCGCCGAGGAAGTGTGGGGCACGCGTTTTCCCGACGGCGGGTCGGTCCATCTGCTCGAATGGCCCGAAATCCCCGAAGCCCGCACGGACGAGGAGCGCTGGACATCGCTCCGCGCGCTTCGCACCCAGGTCAGCGAAGCGATCGAGCCGCTCCGCCGCGACAAGGTGCTTGGATCGAGCCTCGAGGCCGAGGTGACTGTGCCGAGCGAAGCGGACGCGGCGTTTTTGCAGGAGCTGTTCATCACCTCGACAGTCCATCGCGGCGAATGGGGCGTAGTGAAGACCGCAAACCACAAATGCGGGCGCTGCTGGCGCCACCTGCCCGAGGTCGTCGAGGACGGGGATCTGTGCGCTCGGTGCACCGAGGTGGTGAGTGGCTAACGAAATGCTGTCCTACAGCGCGCCATTTGTGCGACTGGGAGCCATGCCCGCCCGACAAATCATCGCTGTCAGCGCGACCCTTGGGACCGCTCGCGCCGTGCCGATCGACCCTCGCGCGCGCTCGTGTCCACGCGCCCGCCCCCTCGCGCGTGCGCGTAGAGGCCTCAACTTCCTCAACTTCCGCGAGGTTTCCCGATGAAGGCGCGGCAGTTCGGTTTCATCGTGGCGCTGGTCGTTTTCGCGTCCGATCAGCTGACGAAATGGATCGTCACCGGCCCGCTTGGCCTCAACCAGCTTGGCGACCAGCTCTATCTGACGTCGTTTTTCCAGTTCACCTTCACCCGCAACGAAGGCATTTCGCTTGGCCTGTTCAATGCCACCAGTCCCGCCGGCCGCTGGATCCTGGTCGCGTTGACCTCATTAATCGCGCTCACCGTGGCGTGGTGGATCGGCAAGGAAAGCAAGCGCGGCGACCAATTTGCGCTCGGAATGGTGCTGGGCGGCGCGCTCGGCAACATCCTCGACCGGATCGTCCACGGCTATGTCACCGACTTCCTCGACCTCCATTTCGGCACGTGGCGGCCGTTTTTGATATTCAACGTCGGTGATGCGGCGATCAGCATCGGGGTCGCGATCCTGTTGCTGCGCGCCGTCCTCACTCGTAAGGACCAAGCACAGGGGTCAGCCCCCGAGGAGAGACACGAACATGCGTAAGGCCCTCACTTCACTCGTCCTGCTCGCGTTGGTCGGAACCAGCGGCTGCGCGCTCACTCGCAGCAAGCGCAGCGCCGCGGATGAATTTGCAGTCACGCGCAATGCCCCGCTGATCATTCCGCCCGACTACAATCTTGCTCCGCCGGTCGCCGGCACCGCCGCGGTGACCGCTGGCGATGCCCAGCAGCAGGCGGTCGACGCCTTGTTCGGCGGTCCGGCGCCGCGCAGCGCGGGCGAGACCAGCTTGCTCAGGGCCGCCGGCCGCGACGTCGCGCAGGTCGGCATCCGCTCGACCGCCTGGGACCCCGACACCCGCATTGTCGACAAGGGCCCGACGACGTTGGCGATCGTCGCCGCACCGAGCGCCAACAGCAACGTCGCCACCGCGCAATAAGCTTCAAGGGGGCGGAGAAAGCAGCCAAGCCATATGGTCGAACAGACAGTTTCCGCGCGGCTCGTCGATGTCGAATCGATGCTCGATCGCTCGCGCCGCCGCTTTGAAGAAGGCGCGCGGCTGGTCGAGGAAGCGCAAAAGCTGCTCGGTGATCTTCAGCAGGAGCTGATCGGAAGCCCGCGCACTGTTTCGCCCGAGGATAGCGAGGAAGCCGCGTCCAGGCTGCTTGCCTCGCTAAAGGCCAGCGGCACCGAAATGCCCGACACCCTGTGCGGCGGTCGGCTTGCGGTCGATCAGGTCCAGCGGCTGATCCGGATCGACGGTCATCCGATCGGCATTACCGAGATGGAATATCGGGTGCTCGAACTGCTCGCTTATGCCCGCAACAATGTCGTCACTCGGGCGATGCTCCTCAAGCATCTCTATCGCCGCCAGGACGATCAGCCGCAGCCCAAGATCATCGACGTGTTCATCTCCAAGCTGCGCAAGAAGCTGCGCAATGCCAGCAACGGGGCGGAGTTTGTCGAAACGATCCCGCAGCGCGGCTGGATCCTGCGCGATATCGACGAGAAGAACGGGGCCTGATTCACAAGTTGTTAGCCCTGCCTGGCTAATTCTTGGCAATGCTTCATTTGCTTTCCGATTCGCAACCGCGTCCCGCCCCTTATGCCGAGGCCGTTGCGCGGCTTGCGAGCATCCGCCACGCGCTTGCGCTGGTCGAACCGTTCGGCTCGGGACCGGCCTGCGACCCTGGCGATGACGACAGCGTCGCGGCTGCGTTCGATGGCGCCGGACCAGCGCGGCAACGCCTGTTCGACGCCCGCTCCAGCCGCCTCGTCGGAGCAGCCGCCGCCGGGATCGAAGCATTGGCCCTGGAGCATCGCAGCGGCCGCTCGCCGAACCCGCAAGCGACCGGAGCGATGGTCGCCCAGATCCGCCGCGAGCTTGCCGAGGTCGCCGGGATCGTCCTCGCCTAGGCCGGACCGGTCGCCTTGGGAGTCGCCGGATCGGCGCCCCACTCGGTCCAGCTACCATCGTAGAGCCCCGCGTCATCGTTGCCGAGAAGATGCGCAGCAAACAGCAGCGACGTCGCCGTCACCCCCGATCCGCAGCTGGCGATGAACGGCTTGTCCGGATCAATCCCTGCTTTGGAAAACAGCCCGCGAAGCTCGGCCTTTGGCCTGAACCGCCCGTTCGCCGCGTAGAGTTCGCCGAACGGAAGGTTGCGGGCACCCGGAATGTGACCCGAAGCGATCCCGGCGCGCGGTTCGGGCTCGATGCCCTCGAACCGTCCATTGCCGCGTGCATCGACCAGCGTTTCCTTGGCCCCGGCCACAAGTTGCGCCTTGGTGACGAGATTCCCGCCGGGCTCCGCTTCGAACCGTCCTTGGCGCGGTGCGGGGATGCCGCTTTCGGTCGGCCGGCCTTCGCCAAGCCACGCCGCAAACCCACCGTCGAGCAGAGCGACCTGCGCGGCGCCGAAGTGACGCAACATGAACCAGCCGCGCGCCGCGCTGTGGATCGGCGAATTATCGTAGACGACAATGCGGTCGCAGCGATCGATGCCAAGCGCTTCCATCGCCGATCCGAAGGCATCCGCGCCCGGCATTGCGTGAGGAGCGGGATCCGACAGATCGCTCAATTCGTCGATGTCGAGAAAGCGCGCACCGGGGATGTGAGCGGCACGAAACTCCACTCGGCCATTCCGCCCGCTCGCCGGCATGTGCCAGCTGGAATCGACGATCGTCAGCCCGTTTTCGCCGAGATGGTCGGCGAGCCATTGCGTGGAAACCAGTCTATCCATCGCTCAAGGATAGGCTTGCGCGGACCTGCCTGCTAGGTCGCGGCGATGGAAACCCGCCATCTTGGTCAGCCCGGCAAACCCCCGGCTTCGCCCGCCGAGGCAGAGCTCGATTATGTCCCCAACCCACGGATGGGGGCGCTGTATCTGGTTCGCTTCACCGCGCCCGAGTTCACCTCGCTGTGCCCCGTCACCGGCCAGCCCGACTTCGCTCATCTGGTTATCGACTATGCGCCGGGCGAGACGATCGTAGAGTCCAAAAGCCTCAAGCTGTTCCTTGGGTCCTATCGCAATCATTGCGGATTTCACGAGGACGTCACGGTCGGCATCGGCCAGCGGCTGACCGACGAGATGAAGCCCCGGTGGCTTCGGATCGGCGGTTATTGGTACCCGCGCGGTGGAATGCCGATCGACGTGTTCTGGCAATCCGGCCGGCCGCCAGAAGGCCTGTGGCTTCCTGACCAAGGCGTCGCCCCTTACCGCGGCCGAGGGTAAAGGTGGCCGCCGGACGGCGAATTGCGATCCTCGGTGCGGGTTCGGTCGGCTGCTTCATCGGCGGAGCCTGGGCGTCGGCAGGAATTCCAGTCAGCTTCATCGGCCGACCCCGAATCGCCCACGAGGTTCGTGATTTCGGGCTGACGCTGACCGATTTCAGCGGCTGGAAGGCGACCCTGTCGCCCGGCCAGGTCGATTATTCCTGCATTCCCGACGCGCTCGGCGGCGCCGCGGTTGTCGTGGTTTGCGTCAAGAGCGGAGCAACTGCGGACGCGGCTCGCGACATTGCCCGGCACGCCGACGAAGGGGCGCTGGTGATCAGCTTCCAGAACGGGGTCAGCAACGTCGAGCTTCTCCGCGCCGCCCTCGGACACCGCTTTGCGGTCGTTCAGGCAATGGTGCCGTTCAATGTCGCGCATTTGGGCGAAGGCCGCTTCCACAAGGGCGTCGCAGGTCAGTTATTTGCCGACGACCGTTCCGAAATGCGAGCTCTTGCGACGGCCATTGCGACGGCCTTTGCGACGGTCTTTCCAACCAGGCCTGGCACCGCACCGGCAACGCTTCGGCTGTCGCACGATATGGTCGGCATGATGTGGGGAAAGCTTCTCATCAACCTCAACAATGCAATCAATGCCCTGTCCGGCCAAACGCTGATGGAGGAGTTGACGCAGCGCGACTATCGCCGGGTGTTCGCATGCGCGATGCGCGAAGGCCTCGGTCTGCTTCGATCCGCGGGGATCAAGCCCGCGAAGATCGGACCGATCGCGCCGCGCCTTCTGCCGATGGTCATTGGTTCGCCCGACTGGCTGTTCAACCGGGTCTTCATCAAGCGCTGGAAGATCGACGCCCACGCCCGATCGTCCATGGCCGACGATCTTGAACAGGGCCGCACAACCGAGATCGACGTGCTTAATGGCGAACTGGTTCGCTTGGCGGGCAGGATCGGCCGGGACGCGCCCATTAACGCGCGGATCGTCGAACTGGTACGAAGGGCCGAAGCGGGTGCACCGCCGTGGAGCGCGGCGGCGCTTCGCCGTCAAGTCCTCGGCCTCTAGCTAGCGGTCGCCGGTTGCAGGTGGCGGGCTAGCGATACGTCGCGCCGACATCGGTTCCGGTCTCCAGGTCGCCCGGTGCGTCCCGCGCCTGGGAACGGGTCCAGCCGTAGATCGCAATCACGATGGCCGCGAACAGCAGCACTCCAACCGGAGTTTGCCAGCCGGTCGCGCTGGTCACCGCCAGAGCATCTGGGTTGTCGAATCCCGCGACCAGACCCGCGTAGACGACGTTGAACAGGCTGTCGCCGACGATCAGCCCGGTTGCCGCGAGCACGCCCATCCGTTCGGCAAAACCGGGATCCGACTGGCGCTTCGCCCAGCGGTTGAAAACATGGCCGAGTACCGCACCGACGACGATCAGCCCGGTCACTCCAACCGGCAGATAAATACCCATTCCAACGCCGAGCGCGGGAAGGCCAAGGCCGCGCTTCTGTCCGCGCAGCACCTCATCGACGATCACCGCCACAGCGCCGATTGCTGCACCGAGCCCGATCAGGCCCCAGTCCAACGTGCCGCCAAGCACGCCCTGCGCAATTCCCGAAATCAGTGCAGCCTGCGGAGCGTCGAGGGCATTTGCGCCCGCCCCCGGAGCACCGACGAAGCCGAAGCTGCGGTTGAGCACATCCAGTACTGGCGGGATTGCGACGCTTCCGAACAACACTCCAAGAATGAGTGAAAACTGCTGCCGCCAGGGCGTCGCACCGACCAGTTGGCCGGTCTTGAGATCCTGCAGATTGTCGTTGGAGATGGTCGCAACTCCGAACACGACCGCTGTAACGAACAAGGCAAAGGCCACCAAAGACTTGGTCGCTTCACCCGTGGTGCCCGGGAAAAGCAGCCCAAGAATGATCGAAATACCAAGCACCGAGAGAATGCCAACCCCGGATATGGGGCTGTTCGACGCACCGATCAGCCCCGCCATATAGCCGCACACGGCAGCGATCACGACGCCCGCTATGAGGACGTATACAATGCTAAGCGCAAGCGTCGCACCGGGGTTGGCAGCGATCGGATTAGTGCTTGCGAAGGCGTTCAACAGCAGACCGATGGGGATCATCGAAAGCAGAATGACGATTCCAACGATGGTGATCGGAATGTCCCTCTCGGTAATGTCGACGCTGTCAGCGCCACCGCTTCGCCGCGCGCGGTTTGCGGCCAGAGCCGCGACAATCCCGCGAGCAATGGGGCCGATCACCTTGAGCAACGTCCAGATCGCCGCAACGCCGATCGCGCCTGCACCGACGTACCGGACTTGCCCCCGGAACACCGTAGTGACGAAGGCCGCCAACTCGGTTCCTGGAGGGGGCCCGGCGGCGGTGAAAATGGGCAGCAGGACGACGAACCCGATGATGATTCCGGTCAGCATCGCAAGCCCGACGCCCAGGCCGACGAGATGGCCGACGCCGATGAAGGCGAGCGACAAGCCGGCCGAAAGATTGGTTGCTCCAGCGCCGATCTTGAAGGTTCCAGCCGCCTCTTCGGCGACCAGCTTCATCTTGGCCAGCAACGGATAAGCCGCCGATACCAGCGAGCCGAACAGCATTGCGCGCAATCCGCGCCGATTTTCCTCAGGACCGCCAACGCCAGCGCCGACCTTGAGCACTTCGGCGGCGGCGACTCCTTCGGGATATGGAAGGTCGCTGCCGGTGACGAGGGCGCGGCGCAGTGGCACCGAATACATCACTCCAAGAATGCCGCCAACGGCGATCACGGCGACCGACAGCCAGTACGGAAAGCCCGTCCACCAGCCGACCATGACCAGACCGGGCAGCACGAACACGATCGCCGACAAGGTCCCTGCCGACGAGGCTATGGTCTGGACGATATTGTTTTCCTGGATCGTCGAATCGCGGAACAGCTTGAGCACCGCCATCGAAATGACGGCGGCCGGGATGGACGTCGCGAAGGTCAGCCCCGCGCGCAGCCCCAGATATACGTTCGCCGCGGTAAACAGCACGGTGATAAGGGCACCAAGTATGATGCCGCGGATCGTCAGCTCCTTGACCTTGCCGTCCGCCCGGGCCTGTGGTGCGCTCGTCATCGTCAGCTTCCTCCCTTCAGGTCCGGGCAGGCACCGGCGGGCGCCGGTGTCGAATGGCGCCGAATGGCCTGCCACCTGCCATCGTCAAGCACCCACACGTCGGTGAGCAGCACGCAATCTTCGATCGTTCGGCCAAGATAGGTTAGCCGCCAGCGCGCGTGGACGGTGCCGATCATGACGTTGTCGAGCACCGTCGCATCGTGAACATGAAGTCCGACATCGTTCACTTCGCGTTGCTGAATCGCGCCCAGCCACTCGTCGCGACGCATCTGAAACGGCCCGGTGGAGCGCGTTCCGATCAGCACGAAGTCGGGATGGACGAGGGAACGCAGCCGCTCCATGTCCTTGCTGCAAAGGGCATCGCGCCACTCGTGCTCCAGCGTTTCGATCAGTTGGCAATCGTTACCGGCCACGCGCTCCCTCTCTTGTCTGCGTCTTTAAGCCACAACGCCGTTAAAGCGAATCCGGCGACCGATATGCAAGCCCTCAACGAACTCGGACCTGACGGCCGGCCAATCGCGCTTGCGGCAACCGGCGACGGCGGAGTAGGCTTGTCGTCGATATCGCCGCTCACGAGCGTCGCCAGGGAGGATTCGAACATGTCCGATGACAAACCGACCCACGAGCCCGACGTGACCAAGGAATGGCGCGCGACCCACGGTCAGAAGTCCGCCGCCGCCCGACTTCGCCTGTTCGCCGCGGTGGCGTGGGTGATTGCGATCGGCGGCGAGATCGCCGGGATCGTCATGCTCCGTCAGCACCGATTCGATCACGGAAACATGCCGTTGCTGATCGGCATATTGGTCGGGATCGCGGTTTTCGCCATTGCCGGCAGCCTGATGTGGAAGGCCGCCAACAAGCAGGATCCCGCAAGCCGGGCCGATTCAGCGCGCTTCTTCTTCCAGAACCAGCTGGGTGCGATCATCACGGTCATCGCATTCCTGCCGCTGCTCGCCTTGATCTTCATGGACAAGGACATGGACCCGAAGAACAAGAAGATCGCCGGCGGCGTCGGCGCCGCTCTGGCTATCGTCGCGACCTTGATCGGGGTCGATTTCAACCCGCCGTCGACTGAGCAGTACACCCAGGACATGAACAAGTGCGCCGCTGAGATCAAAGCCAGCCAGCCGACGACCGACTGTTCGCCCGAAGTAGCTCAGCAGGCCCAGGAAATCGCCCGGGATTCAAAGACGGTGGCTGACGCGACCAACGGGCAGGATGTGGTCTATTGGATCGCTCCCGAAAACGGAGCCAAAAAATCCACCACGCCGCACGTCTTCCACATCTGCCAAGGCGTCAGCCCGCTCAATGGCAAGACGGTGAACCACGGCTCGGTGACCCAAGCCTATGGCGAGAACGCAACCCGCATCACCAAGCAGATTCCGATGGAACAGAGGCAGTGCGGCTATGCCGGAGCCAAGCCAGGCGAGGCCGCTGCGGCGCCCGCGCAGGCAGGATAAACGTCCCGGCCGAGGCAATTTGCAGAGAAGCGTTGACGGCGGTCGGAACGGAATTGCGGCCAGCCCACGCCCCGCTTTCCCGACGCTATTTGGGCCGGATGTTCACGCCGACGTAGATTTCGGGATTGGTGCCCCGCTTGATCAGCAACAAAACGCTCGACCGGCCCGCCTTGCGCGCCGCATCGACCGCGGCAACGATTTGCGTCGGGCTGGTCACCGGCTGATTGTTGACCGTCTCGATCAGATCACCACGCTGAAACCCCTGGTCGGCCGCGTCGCCATTGGCATCGACCGCGGTGACGATGACTCCGCGCGATCCGGGAGGAAGGCTCGCTGCCCGCGCAAGCTCCGGAGTTAGAGCGGAGAGCGAAAGCCCAAGCGCGCGCTGGGGCGCGGTCGGCGAAATTGCATTCCCGGGCGAACTGCCTGCGCCGCCGCCGCCAAGCTTAGCCAGCGCCTCTTCGGTCGGGCGCTGAGTGACCACGACGTTGACAACCGAGCGCTTGCCGGCACGAATGACCTCAAGCGGGATTCGTGACCCAACCTGCGAGTTGGCGACTAGATAGGAAACGGTCTGGTCGGGGGTGACCGGCTGGCCATTGACCTTGACGATCACATCGCCCTGCTGGAGCCCGGCCCGGGCCGCGGGCCCGTCGGCAACCACCGAACGCACAAGTTCGCCTGTGTCCTTTGCGATTCCGAGCGCCGGGGCGAGGTCTTCATCGACCGCCTGGAGGCTGACTCCGAGGTAGCCGCGCGATGGGCGCTGCCCGTGCATCAGTGAATCGATCACCGGCTTGGCCGCTTCTGCGGGGATTGAAAGGCCGATCCCAACCGAAGCCCCGGTGGGCGAAATCAGCGCAGAGTTGATCCCGATGACATTGCCGTTGAGATCGAACATCGGTCCGCCGCTATTGCCCATATTGATCGCAGCGTCGGTCTGGATGTAGCGGTCATAGGCGCCGTTGCCGGTGATCCCGCGGTGAAGCGCGGAGATGATCCCGGCGGTGACGCTGCCGCCCAGCCCGTAGGGGTTGCCGATGGCAAGTACCCAGTCGCCGACCCGGGCCTTGGTGCTGTCGCCCCACATGACAAACGGCAGGCCGCGGCCTTCGATCTTGAGCAGCGCGAGGTCCGAGGTTTCGTCGCGACCGACGATTCGCGCGGGATACTCCCGGCGGTCAGTCGTGATGACCGTCACGCTGTCCACCGTTCCGGTGCCGTTGGCGCCCTGAACCAGATGGTTGTTGGTCACGACGTAGCCATCGGGCGAAATGATGAACCCAGACCCCAGCGAGCCCGCCTCGCGGGTACGTGCCTGACCCTGGCCCTGATCCTGGCCCGGAGCCTGTCCGCGAGAACCGCCGCTTTGGCCAGGGTCCAACCGGCGGAAAAAGTCTTCGAACGGGTCCGCCTGGGCACGAACCGGGATTCGCTGCTTGGTTGAGATGTTCACGACGGCCGGCTGAAGCCGCGCCGCAAGATCGGCGAAGCTCAGCGGTGCGCCCGGGATTGGCGCAAGCGCGGACGGAGCGTTTTGCGCGACCTGGGCACCTGCTCGCCCGGTGGCGAGCGAAAATGCGGTTCCCCCAATCAGCAGGGACATTGCGACCCCATAGGCGTAACGCACTTTTCCGGACTCCTTCGGCTTCATCGATACTCCATCATTTGGCTGGCGAGGCAAGAGGGTCGGCTAATGCCCGACCGCCTTAACGGCAATTGAACGGGCAAAGATCAGGGCTTCCGTCCAGTGAATTCTCGCAAATAGTCGTTCTGTGGCGACAGAATCATGGTCGTCCCCGCGACCTTGTCCTGGCCGTCGCCGACAAACGTCGCCTGGTAGCTCTGCATCGCTCGGTAAAAATCGTAGAAGTCAGGGTCCTTGCCGAAGCTTGCAGCATAGGTCTGGGCGGCCTGCGCATCGGCTTCGGCGCGGATGATCTGGGCCTGCTTGGCGCCCTGCGCGCGGATGGACCGGGCCTCCTGGTCGCGAGCGGTCCGCATCCGGTCGAAGGCGGAGGCCAGCGGCGCTCCGTCGGGCAGGTCGGTGCGCTTGATCCGAACGTCAAGCACTTCGACGCCATATTGTCGCGCGATCCGGTTGAGCGAAGTGCGAACGCTGTCCATGATTCCCTGACGCTCTGGGGTCAGAAGCGCCGCGAACTCGATCCGGCCGAGCTCGTTGCGCACTTCCGAGCCGAGGATCGGCCGAAGCTGCTCGCGGAGTTGCTCTTCACTACCGGCACTAACGTACATCTGAAGTGGGTCGACGATCCGGTAGCGGGCAAACGCGTCGACCTCGAGACGGCGCTGGTCGGTCGAAATCACCTGCTGGCGCTGCATGTCCACGTCCTGGACTCGCTTGTCGATCCAGACGATCTGGTCGGCGAACGGAATCCGCCAGCTGAGACCCGCGCCGGCCGCGCCGATTGGCCGGCCGGCCTGATACTTGTTGAGAATTCGCACCGGCTTTCCGAAGCGGACGACAACGCCTTCCTGCGTTTCCGGGACCACCGGAAAGGAACTCAGCAGAAGCGCAAGCAACAGCACGGCGAAAAAGCCGGCGAGCAGCGGCCGACGTCGGATCAGGTTTATCATTGTCGGCGATCCTGCTGCGGCTGCTGCGGCGCTGACTTCTGCACCTGCGGAAGCGGCAGATAAGGAGTCACGCCCGGTGCTTCGACGATCGTCTTGTCGACCTTGGCGAGGACCTGCTCCATCGTTTCATAATACATTCGCCGGCGAGTGACTTCGGGCGCCAGTCGGTACTGGGCGTAGACCTTGTCGAACGCGGTCGCGTCGCCCTGCGCCTTCTGCCCGAGCTGAAGTGCGTAGGCGTTGGCGCTGTTGACGTAGGTCTGGGCGTCCTGCTGCGCGGCCGTGACCTGCTTGAACGCGTCATTGACTGCGTCCGGCGGGTCGGCCTGCTTGATCGCGATACCCTGCACCTGCACTCCCGACCGGTAAGAATCGAGAATTCGCTGCATGTTTTCGGAGACTTGCGCTTCGATCTGCGCCCGTTTGTCGCCCATCGCATCGTTCAACGAGACCTGGCTGACAACCGCCCGCATTGCACTTTCCGCTACTTCCCGGATGGTTTCGTCGGGCTGAGCCATCTGGAACAGGTAGAGCTCCGGCGAGTGGATCTTCCAGCGAACCGAATAAGCAAGATCGAGCAGATTCTGATCGCCGGTCAACATCAGGTCATCGGGGTTCGAGGAGCCAAGATCGACCGACTGAACCTTTTCGACATTTACCTTCGTGACCCGCTCGATCGGCGAGGGAAACGTCCAGTTGACGCCCGAACCAAGCGTTCGGCTGTAGCGGCCGAGCTGGGTGACGACGCCGCGCTCGGCCGGCGCAATGACATGAACGCTGGTGAACACGAGCCACAACGCGACAAGCCCGAGCAGCGACCATAGGAACACCGAGCGCTCGGGCAGACCGCCGCCGGTGCCGCCGAAGCGCATCCGACCGCGACGAAGAAGCGCGTCGATCGACGTAACGTTCGATCCGGGCGCAGCGGAGTAGCGGCGATTGCGTTTCGGCGGCTCACCCCACGGGCCCGAGGGGCCATCGTCGCTCGGCGGCTCGCCGCCACCGCCGTCGTGACCGCTTGCGCCGCTCGGCCCCCAAGGGCCCTTATTGTCTGCGAACAGCCCGCGCGCGCGGCCGATCAAACCCGGAAATTTGTTCATCACTGCAAAGTATAGGTGGCGGCGGGCACGAAAAACAGTGGCAAGCAGCGTCACGGTTCCTATGTGCTCCTGATGGCTCATCCCGCCGACCCGCTGAGCGGCCTCCCGCACGACGAAAGAGTCCGCTCCCGCAAGCTTGCCGGCGGTATCGCCACGATCATCGCCGATGCGACCGGCCTCGATGAAATGGAGGCCGACTCGCTCGAACGCGAGCTCAGGCAAGCCGCGCTTGGCGTTGCTGGTGTCACAGAGGCGCGGATCGCAATGACCGCGGCTCAGCAGGCCCGGACAATCATTGCGATTGCCAGCGGCAAGGGCGGAGTCGGCAAGTCGACCGTATCGGCCAACCTTGCTGTCGCACTGGCGCGGGCTGGCAAGACGGTCGGCCTGATCGACGCGGACGTCTATGGGCCTTCTCAACCAACGCTTCTTGGGGTTCATGACAAGCCGGCTGCACACGGCGAGCGGTTGATTCCGGTCGAAGCCCACGGAATCCGCTTCCTGTCGCTTGGTCAGCTGGTTTCGCCCGGCCACGCGCTTGCCTGGCGAGGACCGATGGCGACCGGCGCGCTCGCCAATTTGATCGACGCCGACTGGGGCGATGCTGAACTGCTGGTGGTCGACCTGCCGCCCGGCACCGGCGACGTTCAGCTGTCGCTGATCCAACGCTCAAGGCCGGCGGGAGCAGTGATTGTATCGACTCCGCAAGACCTCGCGCTGATCGACGCGCGGCGCGCCGTGGACCTGTTCAACAAGACTAGCGTGCCGATATTCGGCCTCATCGAAAACATGGCGACATACACATGTCCCGAGTGCGGCGGCCGGTCGCATCCGTTCGGGATCGGCGGCGCGGAAGCCGCGGCCGAGGAAGCCGGAATTCCGTTTCTCGGGCGACTGCCGCTGTCGCTTGCGATCCGCGAAGCTTCGGACTCCGGCCGACCCCTGACTGCCGAAGTCGAGACCTTCCAAAACATTGCCGAGCAGATCCTCAACCGCCTTGACCAAAAAGGATGAAGCCATGCCGTTGACCAGCGACGAGGACATTACGGAGGTTCTTGCCACTGCCCGCACGATCGCCATGATTGGAGCATCGGATCGCGCCGACCGCGCATCCCACGGAGTCATGAAATTTCTTCAGGGCCAGGGCTATCGGGTGTTCCCGGTTAACCCGCAGATTACGGGCGAGCACGTCAACGGGGAGTTCGTCTGGCGCGAACTCGCCCAGATCGGCGTGCCGATCGACATCGTCGATATATTCCGCCGCTCCGACGCCGCCGACGAAGCGGTCGAGCAGGCGATCTTCGTCGGCGCCAAAGCAGTGTGGATGCAGCTTGGAGTGATCAACGAGGCCGCCGCTGCCAAGGCCGAGGCGGCCGGGCTGAAAGTGGTGATGGACCGCTGTCCCAAGATCGAGATCACGAGACTCGGAATATCGCCGGTTTCGGACTAGGCCGCGCCGACCGTCATTTCCGGGATGAGCACCGTCGGAGCGTCGCTTCCGCGGCGAAAGACAAGGTCGGAGGCGGGCTCCATCATTGCGAACATATCGATCAGGTTGGCGGCGACCGTGATTTCGGCCACAGGCTCGGCAATCGCTCCGTCGCGGACCATGAAGCCGACCGCGCCGCGGCTGTAATCGCCCGTCACCGGGTTGACGCCCTGCCCGATCAACTCGACCACCAGTACCGCCTCGGGAAAGCTGGCGAGCAGATCGGCGCGACTGCGCTCGCCCGGGGCCAGGTAGAAATTGCTGAGCGACGGGTGCGGAGCGCCGCCAACTCCGCGGCCGGCCTGACCGGTCGGAGCAATCCCCAGCTGACGCGCGGAGGCACTGTCCGCGATCCACTGGTTGAGGATTCCGTCGGACACCAGTTCCTGGCGCGAAACCCGCACGCCTTCGCCGTCGAACGGCCGCGACCGCAATCCGCGCGGACGCAGCGGGTCGTCGACGATCGTCACTCCGGGGCGAAACAGACGCTCGCCCAACCGATCCTGAAGAAAGCTCGTCTTGCGCGCGACCGCGGATCCCGAAATCGCGCCCGCAAAATGGCCGATGAGCGAGGCTGACACGCGCGGATCAAACAGAATCGGGTAGCGCCCTGGGCGGGGCCGCGATGGATTGAGCCTGGCCGCTGCCCGCTCGCCGGCGCGGTGGCCAATCTCCGCGGGCGGATCGAGATCCTCAAAATGCCGCGCACTGTGCCAGTCGCTGTCGCGCTGAAGCGACGAAGATTCTGTCCCGGCAATCACCGCCGCCGAACAACCGTGGCCGGTCGAACGATAAGCGCCGGCGAAACCCGCAGAGGTCGCCAGTGCGATGACGGCGGCCGAGACGCTTGCACTGGCGCCGCCTGAATTGGTGACCCCCGCGACGCCAAGTGCCGCCTGCTCCGCCTCGAGCGCTCGTGAACGAAGCGCCGCGGGATCGGGCTCAATTTCATCGGCACTATCGAGGCAAAGCGGCGGCCGACGCTCGAGCAGCTCTTCGGGAGCAAGACCGGCAAAGCGATCCTCTGGGGCTTCCCGCGCCATAGCCAGACACCTGTCGACAAGGTTCGAGAACGATTCGTCGGACAGGTCGGACGACGCGATCGTGGCCGAGCGCTGGCCGTCGAAGATGCGCAGTCCGACCTCCTGATTCTCCGACCGGCTGATGCCCTCGATCTCGCCCAGCCGGACCTCGACCCCAAGCGATCGGTCTCCGACGCACATCGCATCGGCGGCAGTGGCGCCGGCGGCGATTGCGCGCTCCACCAGCTGTTGAGCGATTCGGCCGGCGTGATCGGGGTCGTGCATCGCGGCCGCCTAGCTGGCCGACAGCCCGACGACCAGCATCGCAAGGAAAACTAGCAATCCGCAGCTGCGGTTGGAACGGAACAGCTTGAGCGCGAGCAGGCCATTCGCAGGATCGCAACGGAGCGCCTGATTGGCGAGATGGACCGTCGCCGGGACGAGAGCGCAAAGCGCCAGCCACTCGGGGCGAACGGTCCAGATCGCCGCGCTCCACAGCGCCAGCGCCACAACATAGCACAACCCCACGCCGAGCGGGGCGTAAGCGCCGAGGCGACGGGCCGACGACTTGACCCCGAACAGCGCATCATCCTCGATATCCTGGATCGCATAGAGCGTGTCATAGCCAACGACCCAGGCGATGCTCCCCAGCCACAGCAGCAGCGCGGGCATTTCGACCCGGCCCGTGACCGCCGGCCGGCCGACCAGAGCGCCCCACGAAAAGACCAGGCCGAGCCACGCCTGCGGCCACCAGGTAATGCGCTTCATGAACGGATAAGCCGCCACCGGAGCGATGCTGCCAAGCGCGATCAGCGCCGCCGCCCGGTTGAGCTGGACCAGGACGAACAGGCCGATGAGGCACAGCGCGACGGTCAGAAGCCACGCCGAGCGCAGGCTTAGCCGGCCGCTTGCAAGCGGCCGAAGTCTGGTCCGTTCGACTCGGCGGTCGAGATCGCGGTCGACGATGTCATTGTAGACGCAGCCCGCGCTGCGCATTGCAAAGGCACCAAGCGCGAACCACGCAAACAGGTCCCAGCGCCCGCCTATTCCGGCCAGAGCGACGCTCCATGCGCACGGCCAGTACAGCAGCCACACGCCGATCGGCCGGTCGAGCCGCATCAGCGAAGCAAATGGGCGAAGCGGCGGCGGAAGCGCGCCGATCAGCCCGCGCTGCTCGCTGTCGGGGACGATGTCGGGGGTGACGCTCACAGGAGCGAATTAGCGCGGCTCATGGCGAAAGTCTGCTTATGGCGTCGCAGATGTGATCACTTCATTAGCCCGGCGCTTCGAAGCGCGTCCTCGATCGTTTTCTGAAGCGCGGACCGACCAGGCAAAGCAGCAGATGCCGCAGTTGTACGCTGCGTCGCATTTCCATTGACGACTGCTGGAGCGATCGGGCGCGAGTCCTCCACTTCATCCGGGACGATGCCCCAGAACCGGGCAATCAGGCGGGTCGAGGAGATTCCCGCCTCAAGCATGAATGGCGCTGCTCGTTCGCCATGCCGAGTGCCCCGCGTATCGAGCGGCGTTCCGTGTCCAAAGCCGCTGATGCTATATTCTTCTACGATTGCGCGTCCCGTCGAGTTGCGCCAGACCCGATGAGGGAAACCATTCACTGTATTCGTCTCGGAGGGCTTTTGGGTCGCACCGTGAAGGGATCGCCACTGCTCCACCAAGGCCGATGCATTCGAAGGAGCGACGGTCGAATCCGCGCTCCCGTGCCAAACGGAGAGGGTCGGCCATTCGCCCTTGTGGTCTGAGGCACCCCTGACCAGCTCGGAGAACTGCGCGGGATGCCGCTGGTCGTGACCACGCATCCGGTCGAACGCTTCCGGAATGGATCGCGCGGTTCCGAACGCCAAACCGGCGATAACCGCTCCACCAGCGAAGACTTCGGGATAGGTCGCAAGCATTACCGCTGCCATCGCGCCGCCCGCCGAAAGTCCGTTTACGAACACGCGGCTTGGGTCAGTCCCAAGGCGGTTGTGCGCTGCGGCGATCATGTGCCTGATTGACAAGGCCTCGCCCTTGTCCCGAGCCGCATCGTCGCCTGAAAACCAGTTGAAGCAGAGGTTCGAGTTGTTGCCCCGTTGCTGCTCGGGGAAAAGCACCACAAAGCCGTGTTGATCCGCCAGTCGGGACCAGCCGGAACTCTCGTCATATCCGGCCGCGGTCTGCGAGCATCCGTGAAGGACGACCACGAGCGGTGCCCCGCGAGCCAGAGCCTTAGGTACATGGACCCATGCCGCAAGCTGCCCAGGATTCGAGCCATTTCCCGCGAACGCCTTGAGCCGCGTGCTAGTGGCTCCCGCAGGCGGAGAACTTGCACCAACGCGGTTCAGACGCGCGATCGTGTCGGATAGGCG
>JBDSSR010000024.1:0-5746 GCA_039928675.1 Sphingomicrobium sp.
TGAAGCGAGACGGCAAAGCCGGCGCGACTGCCAAGCAGCAGCTGCGAATTGTTCTCCGGCGCCGAATAGCGAAGGTAGATGCCAATGATCGGACCGGCGAGCGCCAGCAGAAACGCCGCGATCCAGAAAATGGAAAAGACCCGATGCGTGCGCGAACCGAACGCCGGGACTGTCGAGGGCAGCCTGACGTGGGACTTCAGCCAATCTCGGCCGGAGGCAAAAGCCAGCGTCATTCGCTTCAGCTGCGGATCCGTCGCGCGGGTGCCACCATGGGCCGCGTCATTGCCCCGGACCATCCGCAATCGCGCCACGTACTTGCGCAACGAAAAAAGGTGCCGATCACTCATCTGCGCCGCTGCGTTCTTCGAGTTTCTTGCGATTGCGGCGTGCCAGGCCTTCGGTAAAGGAGGCCGCGAAAATACCTGTCGGCAATGCCACCATCAACACTCCGACTACCGCGATCAGCCCGCCAAGCACGCGTCCCAGGCCCGTGACCGGGTATGTATCGCCGTAGCCGACCGTTGTGACGGTCACGATTGCCCACCACAACGCCCGTGGAATGCTGCCGAACTTTTCAGGCTGCGCGTCGGCCTCGGCAAAATACATCAGCGAGCCGGAGATCAGAACCGTGATCGCCAGCAGTCCAAGGATCAGTGCGAACTCGTCGAGGCGTTCGAGGAAGGCTTCGCGGATATGGTCCCAGGCGTTTGACATCCGGCCAAGCTTGGCCAGCCGAAGCATGCGCAGGATACGGAAGAAGCGCAGCAGCAGGCTCGGCGCTCCGCCGAACGCGAACAGCGCGGGAACGACGGCAAGGATGTCGATGATCGCCATTGGCGAAGCCGCGTACCGGAGCCGCGGAAAACGGGCGGACTTGTATTTCGGAATGTCCACCGCGATCCACAGCCGTGCGGAATATTCCAAAAGGAAGATGAGGCCGATGCCGAATTCGACGCGGTCGAGGATCGGCTCGGTTCCACGGGTGATCGTCGGTTCCGTATCGACCACCGCCTCGACCACCGCAATGATGATGAGGATGACGATCGCGAAATTGAGCGGCGACAATCCCTTGCGCGGCCAGGCCGCGGGATCGAGTTGTCGATAAAGCGTCTTTCTGACTGAAGTCAGCGACATCAGGCCCCCAAAGCGCAACCAGTTCCCTGCAAGAGTGCACCGGTCAGAAGCGCTCGGCAATGGTATTGAGTGCTAATCGGGGGCGATGTCGTCGCCGTAGCGCGAAGTGATGAACCGTCCCTGCGTTTCAAATGCGGCCAGATCGGCCCGGGCAAGCTGTTCGGAAATGTCCGACAGCGCCTTGCGGCCCGCGTGAAGTCCCTCGATCAGGCGCTCGTCGACGGTTTTCCCCTCGCTGTCCTGCTCGCCGCGGTAAGCGGTTGGAACCTGAGCATAGCGATCGAGCAGGCCGGGCAAATGGATCGACATCAGCCGCCGCGCATCCTGCGCTGTCGGATCGAGCGTGGGCACCCGGCCAATCGTCTCGCGGAGCGACGGCAGACCCGCACTGATCGCGTCGATTTCCTTTTGCGCCGGAGCAGGAAGCGAACGGCGGGCGCGGAACAGGTACGAATCGAAACGCTGGACCATGTCGCCATTGGCCAGATCGGCCGACGGAGCGGCAATCCGCTCGACCTGGGTCGAAGGCGTGAGCGCAAGCAAAGCGGCAACGCCAATCGCAAGCCCGACCGCGGCGAGAAACCCGAACATCCCGATTGGAACGATGAACCCGACCGCGATGGTGATGAGGCTGATGAGGCCGATCCCCATGCCGATCCGCTTGAAGCGGCCGGTCAGGTCGGCGTTGAGCCGCTTGCGCTCGCGAACCGCGGCGTCGCGCAGCGGCCCGCCGCGCTCATCGATCTGGCGGGTGATCCGGTCGAACCGCGCAATCGCCCGCTCAACCTTCCCAGTCTGATCGGTTGGGCCGGTCTGGTCGGTCGTGCCAGTCCGACCGGAGGGACCGATCTGCCCGCTCATTTGCTCTCGAGGGGGATGAACGGCGAGGTGGAGCCTTCGAGGCGGGCCTGGTTCACGCCCTCGGCCCGCGCAATGTAGCCCTTGGACTTCTCGACTTCGATGGAAAGTGTCTGGACCGTCTGTTTCATATTACCCAGCGCTTCGAGCTTGAACTTGTCGATCTGGTCCATCGTTTCATAGATGTTCTGGAAGGCGCGCTGAAGCGTTTCCATCGGGATCGTCGATGATGCCGCCTGCTCATGGATCGCGCCCGTCTGAGTGCGAAGCATCTCGCCGGTGGCGTCGATCATACCCGCGGTGGTCGTGTTAAGCGCGCTGATCTGCTGAAGGACCAGCTTCTGGTTGGTCATCGCCTGGGCAACAGTCACCGCGGTGCGAAGCGCGGCAACGGTCGTGGTCGAAGCGCGATCGACCCCTTTGACCAGCTCGACATTGTTCTTTTTCACAAGGTCGAGCGCGAGATAGCCCTGAACCGTCACCGCCATCTGGGTCAGAAGGTCGGTGGTCCGCTGGCGGGCGTAGAACAAGGCGCTTTCGCGGATCGCCTTGGCCTTGGCGGGATCGGTCGAGTCAAGCTCGCTCGCCTTTTCCTCGAGCTTCTGGTCGAGGCTTTTGGAAATGTGCACCATCTGTTCGAGCTTGTGCATCGTCTTCCACAGGCTGCCGCGTTCGGTGTCGATCGCGGCATTGTCCATCAACAGCTCGTCCTTGCCATCGCCGAGGCTGCTGAGGATTTTGGAAATGTGGGTCTGGGAGCTGCGATATTTGTCGAAATAGCGGTCGACCCGATTGCCGAACGGAATGATGCCGAGGATCTTGCGCGTCCGGGTGGCCTCCTTGGGGTCGAGGGCCTGAACCGTTCGGCGGAGCTCGGTGAGGTCGGCGCCAATCCCGCTGTCCTTGTCGATCGCCTTAACCGGACGGTCGAGAAAGCGGTTCGAAGCGCCCGCCGCATCGGCGATTTCCTTGCGGCCCATGGCCGTCAGCTGATCGACCTTCTTGCCGAATTCCGGGCTGTTGGTGTCGAGCGCGGCAAGCTCGTTGACGAATTGATCGACGCGCTTGTCGAGTTCGGTGGTTTCCTCGGCCTTGAGCGGAACCAGGCCCGCGGCCTCGGCCGGCGCGATTGGCTGAAGCGCCTCGGGCGGGTCGAGTTTGAGCTTGGTAGCGGTGGCGGTCTGCGTCCCCGGTTCGGTGGCCATGCTTGTGAAGTCCTTTCGCTGCCCTTTTGCGGCGCGGCCGGAAGCCGGTCAACGCCGCCAAAGGCGGTTTGGCTGTATTATAGATATAGGACACGCAGTTTCAAGACCAGCCCCGGCGATATTTGTCATCGATCGTTAACCACGGTCCTCAAGCCTTCGCTCACCCTATTCGCTGTAGAGGCGGCGTGAACCGCTCTGCCAGATGGGGCCGCTATGCCAGATAGGGATTGTCGCTAATGATCGGGTTTTTCCGCAGGCTCTGGAAGGATCGCCGGGGCAACGCGCTGGTGATCGCCGGCGCGGCTTTGCCGATGATCGTCGGCGCTGCCGGCCTTGCCAACGACACCATCCAGTGGACCTTGTGGAAGCGCCAGCTGCAGCGCGCGGCGGATTCGGCCGCGCTTGCGGGGGTCTATGAGCGCGTCAATTCATCCGGCGCATCGACGACGGCATCCTCGGCGGTGGCCCACGATCTGACGCTCAACCTGCACAACTGGATGGCGCTGAAGACCAATTATCCGCAAGTGACCTTTCCGTCCGACTCGGGATCTCAGTCCGACCAGGTCAAGGTCGTCCTCGCTATCCAGCAGCGGCTCGCATTCAGCTCGTTCTTCATGAGTTCGCCGCCGACGATTACCGCGGTCGCGACGGCCGCGGCGATTTCAACGGGCGGCAATGCCTGCGTCCAGGCGCTCGAAACGAGCGCAAGCGCGACCGGCATCACCAATAGCGGCAATACCACGATCTACATGCCGGACTGCGTCATGTACTCCAATTCGCCGTCCTCCAATTCCGCCGCGGCAGGTGGCAGCTCCAGCGTGACCGCGGCTGCAATCGCGACCGTCGGCGGCGTGCAATCGTCGAACAACTGGAACGTCGCGGCCTACCGGCCTTATTCGCCGGCGCTCGCCGACCCATTCGCTAACGTGAATCCGCTGGCGTCGGACATGAAGTGCGCGGGTCACCTCAACAACAAGGGCGTGTGGGTGAATGATGCGCTGACCGAAACAACCAACATGTCGGCGGCTCGCGACATCAACGGCAACGCTGCCAATTGCTGGTCGTCGCTGTCGGTCGGTTCGAACAAGAGCCTGACCGTCCCGTCGGGTTTTGGCCCAATTTATGTCAACGGCGGAAGCGCCAATCTGCAAGGCAGTTTCACCTGCTCATCCTGCGCCATCGTCCTGACCAACAAGACCGCGTCGAGCCCGATCGGAACGATCAACTCCAATGCCCAGGCCGACACCAATATCACCGCGCCGTCCTCGGGGACGTTCTCGGGTATTGCCATCTACCAGGACCGCCGGGCGACCGACTGCAACGGGTGCAACAAGCTCAACGGCGGTTCCAGTTCTACGATTACCGGCGCGGTATATTTTCCAAGCCAGGAGCTGTGGTTCAACGGCGGGACAAGCCCGACCGCGACCTGCACGATGCTGGTTGCGCGCCGCGTGACGCTGACTGGCAACAGCAAGTTCAAGGGGCTTGCCCAGTGCGTCAGCGAGGGTCTTCCGCAAAGCAGCAGCATTGTCATGGTCAGGCTGGTCGCGTGACGGTCCTTGCAGCACGCCTTCGCGCCGACGACCGCGGCGCAGCGATCATCGAGCTTGCACTGGTCGCGCCGATGTTCGCGGCGATGACGATCGGAGTGATCGACCTCAGCAATGCCTACAGCCGCAAGCTCGCGCTCGAACAGGGTGCCCAGCGCGCGATTGAAAAGGTCATGCAGACGACCGAGGTCGACACGGTGGAGAATACACTGAAGACCGAGGCGGTGTGCCAGGTCAACGGCACCAACGCCGACGGCACGTGCAAGACCGCGCCGATTTCGGCGGCGAACGTGACCGTCAACTACCGCGTTGAATGTGTTTCGAACGGAACTGTCTCGAGCACGCAGACAACGACCGATTCAACCGCATTTGATGCGATCACCTGCGGGGCGCTTCGCGAACAGAAGTATATCGAGGTCAAGGTGACCGACAGTTATGCTCCGATGTTTCCGCTCCATTTCTCCGGGTACAAAGCCGCTTCGGGCGGGCTTGCGGCCGGTTATCAGATGCAGGCGATCGCCGGGGTCAGGACCGAATGATCCTGTTCCGCCGCCTCGTCCGCAACGAAGAAGGGGCAGCCGTCATTGAAATGGCGTTCGCCCTTCCCGTCCTGGTTTTGATGATTTGGATGCTGGTTCAGCTCGCCCAGGTTTATCGCGCGGTCGCTGGCATCCAGCAGGCGCTCGGGCAGGGCGCGCGCTATGCGACTTTGTGCCTCAATCCCTCCACCGCAGGTTGCAGCATTCCCACGGGGACCCAGGTCCATGACAAGATGCTCTCCAGCGTGTTTGGAATCGGTCCGGGGTCATTCACTCCCAACACTCCGACGAAGCAGACGTCGGGAACGGGCTCCTATTACGACCTCCAGGTGAGTTACGTGCAGCCGACCAGTCTGCTGTTTGTGCCCGGACCGACGATCACCGTCGTGCGCAAGAAGCGCGTCTGGATGGCGGGTTAGGTTTCGAAGCGCGGTTTGCGCTTTTCGAAGAAGGCGCTGAT